>DMBB01000327.1:15161-19770 GCA_003446295.1 Erysipelotrichaceae bacterium | reverse complement strand
AAGATCACGAGTCTTGTTTCAACATTCCTGACTGCCAGAGCCTGCATCATCTGCATTCCTTCAGGCAGCGGGCATCTGAAGTCTTCATCACTGTGGATGAAAAGGGTAGGCGTCTTGACGTTGTCTGCGTATTTCAGCGGTGAATGATTCCACATCTTTTCGTGGTTCTGTTCTCCGAACAGTCCTTCAGCACCGCACTGATCCGGTCCGAAATGCAGACCGATATCTGCGATAAAGGAGAAGGAGATCCAGTTGGAGATCGATCTTTGGGAAGCGCATGCGCAGAATCTGTCGGTATGACCGATGATCCAGTTCGTCATGAATCCGCCGTAGCTTCCTCCTGTTTCACAGACCTTTGCAGGGTCAATGTTCGGATATTTCGCCAGCACGGCGTCTGTGAAGTCCATCAGGTTGCGGAAGTCTGTTCCGCCATAGTCATCTCTGATATCGGCAAATGCATCGCCTCTGCCGTCAGAACCCTTGATGTTCGTATAGAAGACAACGAATCCTCTGGATACCCACAGCTGCATTTCATGGAAGAATGTTTCTCCATAGGAAGCTCTCGGCCCGCCATGCACATCCAGTACTGCAGGATACTTCTTTTTCGGGCTGAAGTTTTCAGGAAGGAGTACCCATCCTGTCAGATCATAGCCTTCGGATGTATATTTCAGTTCCTGAGGCTTTGCAATGTACTTGCCTTCCAGTGCTGCATCATTCAGGCTGGATACCTGATGCATGTTCTGGCCGTCACGGTCCATTTCATAGATCTCTGCAACATTGTTCCAATCCTGGAAGCATACAGCGATCTTATCGGCTGTCATATCCATGAAACACATCATGCCCGGCTGTTCCCACAGGCATCTCTTGTTGAAATTCTCATCGAATTCCCACAGAGCGTTGTGGTTCTCGATCGTAATGATCATGACGAGCTTATTGCCTTCAACAGCGAATTCCGCGCCGCCGCCATGTACTGTGTCACCGATCACGGAAGCGTGATATGTAACATCTTCATGCTGCATCGCAACTTCCAGGGCATTCTTCGTAACCCTGCAGATATCCTTCGTCTGGTTGCCTCCGAATTCCTTCATGTCTGTTGCAAGTGCATACAGCTGGTCATTCATGACAAACAGCTGGCCGACATTTCTGTCATTCTTGCCGTACAGTGTTGTCAGCTTCTTCTTTTCTGTGTCATATTCAAAGATCTTTGAAGTTCTGGGCTGTCTGTTTTCCTTTACATTTCCGGCAAAATATACCTTCGTTCCGGAAACCACCATATCCCCGGTATTGAACTTCGGTGCAGTTACCCGCTTTACAGTCAGTTCTTTTTCTGTACGTACATCAAATAATGCTGTGCGGCGCTTGTTGATATATCCTGCTCCGTTGAACCAGTAGGGAACCTCATCTACTACATGGTAGTCAGCTTCCTTCTTCTTCGCGTCAGCTTTCTTCTTCCTGTCTTCGTCGCTGTCCTTGTATGCGTCAGGATCTTCCGCGTCAATGAATCCCTTTGCGGCATACACATTCTCAGATACCTTTTTCATTCCCGCCAGAGGGAAGGGCAGCGTGATCCACGGCATTGCTTCACCGCCGCGTACATCGAGCCTGAACAGCTCTGTCGTACCGGGAAGCGCATTGCCGCTGTTTCTCTTCAGGATCATCGTGTTCTCATCATCCCATATGACTAATGTTGCATCGAGAGAATGTGTGATCTGAACTGTGGTGCCGTTTTTTACAAGATATACATCATTGTGATAGCAGTTCTTTTCCACATCAGAACGCATTGCCTGGAATGCAAGAAGTTTACCATCCGGACTGTATTGAAGATTTGCTGGAAAACGATACTTTGTAATGTCTTCGATCGTAATTGGTGCTGATTTTTTCGCTGGCATATGATCTTCCTTCCTTTCTGTCCAAACATTTAACAAAATCAGTATGTCTGATTATGAGACACGACGTGGCTGCGCCTGTCTTTTATGAATTCTGTATATCTGTAAATCACAGGAAATGGAAATACTGCTTCTATATTCAGCATACCACTTTTATGAAAAAGCTGTATTCTGACACTCTGTTTTCAGGCTGTATGTTTATCAAACCAGTCAGTGATCTCCTGCAGTCTGCGCACTCTGTGCACAGGCTTTCCTCCCCGGCTGAGTTCATGATTCTCACCATGGAAGATCACCAATCTTGTCTCAACATCCTGTACCGCAAGCGCCTGCATCATCTGCATGCCTTCCGGCAGCGGACATCTTCTGTCCTGGTCGCTGTGTATAAACAGCATCGGCGTTTTTGCGCCTTCCGCATATTTCAGCGGAGAGAACTGCCACAGTTTTGCAAAGCTTTCTTCACTGAGCAGATTGTCATTCATGCCTACGCCGCATTCACTCGGGTCAAACCACGGACCGATGTCTGCCATGAACGTCAGTGATATCCAGCTTGCAATGGACCTCTGGCTTGCCAGAGCACAGAATCTGTCGGTATGACCCGCAAACCAGTTCATCATGAACCCGCCGTAGCTGCCGCCTGCAGCGCAGACTTTTGCCGGATCCACCGGATACCGTGCGAGTACTTCATCTGTAAAGTCCATCAGATTCTGAAAATCGACCGTGCCGTATTTGCCCCGAACATCCGCAAAGGCATCCCCGCGCCCGTCAGAGCCGATGATATTCGTAAAGAATACGATGTATCCATGCGATGCCCATACCTGCATTTCATGGAAGAAGCCTTCTCCATAGGCACCTCTGGGGCCGCCATGTACATTCAGTATGCCCGGATATTTCCTGCCGGCATCATAACCCTTTGGCAGAAGCACCCATCCATGGAGTTTTTCACCGCATGATTCAAAGTCCAGTCTGCGGGGAAGGGCAATATATCTGTTCTGAACAGCTTCATCATTGAAGTGTGTCAGAACATGCGGTTCTTCACCGCTGATGCCCATTTCCCAGATCTCTGCAGGATGGTCAGCAGTGACCCTGCAGAAAGCAATGCGGTCATTGCAGACATCCAGGAAGGGGATGCTTCCCTGTTCATCAAACAGGACCTGATGTTTCATATTCCCGTCAAATGACCAGACTGCTGTATGATCATCATCCGTGATCAGCGTGAACCATTTGTTTCCGCATACTGCAGAGCTCTTCCCGCCGCCAAGGATCACATCAACCGTCACATGGTTTCCGAAACTTCTGTCCGGTTTAGTGATCAGCCGGAGCTTCCTGTTCCTGATCTCTGCAATATGAGGCAGCTGCCCCAGGCCATATTCCTTCATGTCACTGGCAAGGCAGTACAGACTGCCTGCCATAATGAACAGATTCTGAATACTGTGATCCTTTTTGCTGTAAATGATCGTTGTTCTTCCGGTATCCGCATGATATGCATGGACATCGCACATCCTGGACTGTTTCCGCTCATGTGTTTCGGATGTGTAATATACGGTCATCCCGTCTGTTTCCACCGACATGACATTCGTATAGGGTCCTGTCAGACGTTTTATATTCAGTCCGTTCTTCAGATCGATCCGGAACAGGGCATTTCTCTGCTTGTTTGTAAAGTCAGCTCCGTTATGCCAGTAAGGGATCTCATCAACGACCGTATAATCCTTGTTTTTCAGGCGTTCTTCCTGTTTTTGTTTTTTCGCTGTTTCATCATCCAGATAGGCATCCGGATCGTTGGCATCAATCACGCCGACTGCCGCATAAACATCATCACGCAGTTTTTTCAATGTCTTCAGAACAAACGGAAGCGTGATCCAGTGTTCTGCTTCGCCGCCGGCCATGCTCAGACGGTACAGCTCCGTGGTTCCTGCCTGCGAGTCCTCAGTGCTGCGCCTGATCAGCAGTGTCTCATCATCTGCCCACAGCACAGCCGTGCTGTTCAGAGAAGCAGTCATCTGCACGGGTGCGCCGTCCTTTACGACCCAGATATCACGATGGTACCCTGTTCCTTTCTGATCGGCAGCGGCAGTCTGAAATGCAAGGTACGTCCCGTCAGGGGAGTACATCAGATTTTCCGGAAACCGGTATTGACAGATATCTGTAATCTCTACCGGCTTCAGTTTCCTATCCTTCATTTCTGCGTTTCCTTTCCCTGACCTTGAATGCCAGCATTGCGGTCTTTCCGTCGGTGATCTCACCGCTCATAACTTTATCTATGATCTCATCAAGACTGAGTTTCGCTGTATCCAGATGTTCATCACTGTCCAGATGCTGTCCGACATATCTGCCCTGTTTTGCATAATAGAGATGATCTTTCTCCTCGCAGTATGCCCCGGTCGGAACAAACTCACCGAAGTCGACCCAGTCGACCCCTTCATATCCCGTTTCTTCTGCTGTTTCCCGTTTGGCAGCTTCAAACGGATCCTCTCCCCGTTCAAGTTTCCCTGCAGGGAATTCCATCAGTTCTTTTTCCTGTGCATAACGCCACTGCGTTACCATTGAAAACAGACCGTTTTCATCTTCCAGTGCAATGACAACGCCGCCCGGGTGTTCTACGACCTCACGGTAGGATGTAGTCGTTCCATCCGGCATTAAAGCAACGTCCAAACGGACATTAATGATCCGGCCGCGGTACCGGTAATCTTTCTCCAGCGTTTTTTCTTCATGATTCATTTTGATAT
>DMBB01000327.1:0-15045 GCA_003446295.1 Erysipelotrichaceae bacterium | reverse complement strand
CGTCATGGTCAATGTAAATATTCTTTCATTGATTGTGCGTTATACTGATACCGGGAGGAGCATTATGGATAAGAAAGTATACTTTGCCGGGTCCATCCGCGGCGGAAGAAACGATGCACAGCTGTATCACGAGATCATTGAACATATCAAGAAAACCGACATCGTACTGACAGAACATGTCGGCTCCGTCTCAAATTCCGTATTCGGCAGCGGCAGGGAATATGATGCCAGGATCTATGCCCAGGATACCGCCTGGCTGAGGGAATGCGATCTGGTCATAGCTGAATGCACACACCCGTCCCTTGGCGTGGGCTATGAACTGGCCTATGCCGAACAGCACCTCAAACCGGTCTATATTTTCTACCGGAGTTCAGAATCCCATCTCAGCGCAATGCTTGCCGGGGACGACTACTTTCATATAACGGCATATGAAACAAAAGAAGAACTGATCCGGATGATCGACCGGATCTTAAATCCGGAAGACTGAATTGTCCGCAACACCCCTGATCGATGGATCAGGCATTATCAAAAAGCCTTCCGCAATGTGAAGGCATCAGATGATCCGCAAGATATGCCAAAGGAGGCTGCAAATGGAATTTGAAACATTGATCCGCGAAAGAAGAAGCGTCCGCCATTACAAAGAGAACACACCGATCAGCCATGAACTGCTGGTTTCCGTATTGACCCAGGCACAGCAGGCACCATCATGGAAAAACCTTCAGCCTGCCAGAAGCTATGTCATTGAAGATCCGCAGATCCTCAAAGATTTCATCTCTCAGACACTGCCTGCAGGAAATCAGGCAAAAGCGATCAATGCTTCTGCCATTATCGTCACTTCTTTTGTTCAGAACAGATCGGGATTTACCAACGATGAACCTGACAATGAACTCGGCAATCTGTGGGGAGCCTACGATCTTGGCCTGAGAGATGCCTATCTCGTCCTGGCCGCCAGCAATGCCGGACTGGATACATTGATCATGGGTCTGCGTGACGGACAGAAGATCCGTTCCTTCCTGAATATTCCCGAAAACGAAACGATCGCATCGGTGATCGCAGTCGGATACAGGGATGAGGAACTGCATGACAGGCCCAGAAAGGATCTGAACGATGTAACAGTATTCTTCTGAATATAAAAAGAAATTCCAGCCCGGAATTTCTTTTTGTTTGCTCAGAAATCAAATGTTTCAGGATCAGCACCGACCCTGGTATTGCGGTTCAGTGCACTGATCTGCTGCATTTCCTCATCACTCAGTTCAAAATCATACAGATCAAAGTTTTCAACGATCCTCTCCTGATGAACTGACTTCGGGATCACGATCGTATCTCTCTGCAGATGCCATCTCAGGACGACCTGTGCAGATGTCTTGCCGTATTTTGTGCCGATCTCCTGAAGCACAGGTTCAGCCAGCAGTTCTGCTGCATGATTGCCTCCGGCAAGCGGGCTCCAGACCTCTACAGCGATCCCTCTTTCTTTCAGATCGTCGATCAGCTTCTGATTGGTAAAGTACGGATGAGCTTCGATCTGATCCACGGAAGGAAGTATTTTGCCTTTGATCATCATCGTATCAATATGGTGCATATGGAAATTGGAAACTCCGATCGATCTGACATATCCTTCTTCACGCAGACGCTCCATCTCTTTCCATGCCAGTTCATATCCTTCGGCAGGCCAGTGGATCAGATACAGATCAATATAATCCGTACCGAGTTTCTGCAGGCTTTCCAGACATGCGCGTCTGGTCGTGCCCTGGCGGACATCTTCATTCCACACTTTTGTCGTAATATATATTTCTTCTCTCGGAATACCGCTTTTTTTGATCGCTCTGCCTACGCTTGCTTCATTCCTGTATGCTTTTGCTGTATCAATATGTCTGTATCCTGCTTCCAGCGCCCATAATACGGACTGCTCGGTCTGTTCTCCGTCACGGGCGCGGAATACACCCAGTCCGACCTGGGGAATTACTGTTCCATCATTCAATGTTATATTCTGCATATCCGGTCTCCTCTGAATTATTTTTATCATTGCAGAACTTCTTTTTCTTTCAGGATATCTTCAACGATCCCGATCACTTCATATACAAGTCCATCGCAGAACGGCTTTCTGGAAGGATCATCTTCCCGGAAATCTTTCAGCAGCTCACTGCAGTTCAGCATATGATGATGCGAACGGTTCAGAGTCTCATAGTACCGGCTGATCGTTTCATCATCCGTGATCCCGAACATTCCCAGCACCATGATCCCGCCGCACACTGCGCCGCATCTTCCGCCGTTTCTCATACCGCGCCGGAAGTTCGCTGTAATACGCATAAGCGCCTCCTCCGGGATCTCTGCCTTCCCGGCAAAGGGAATGACAACGGAAGCACAGCAGTTGTAATGCGGTTCGATCGTCGCTCTGAGCTGTACTGCACGGTCACGATATTCACTCATTTCCAGCACCTCTTAATCCATATGCGCTTTCTGCCTTCAGCGCGGCACGCTTGATGGCTTCTGCCATCACTTTCGCAGCGATCGCGCCGACGACATTGATATCTGCTTTGACCGTGCCTTTGCTCATGGCGTATACGGAATCCCCGTCAAACATTGTATGGACAGGGCGGATCGCACGGGCAAGACCGTCATGCGCCATACCGGCTATCTTGCACAGTTCCGCTTTATTGAATATTCCGTTCGTCAAGATCGCTCCGATGGTCGTATTATCCGTAAACGCATTGAATTTCTCTGCTATGGCGAACAGGACATCTTCGCTGTCGATGAAATTGCCGTCGTGATCCTTGATCCCGGCAACCGGTCTGCCTGTTTCATGGTCATAGATCGTACCGAAGGGATTCGCCGCAACGACAGCGCCTACCTTGAGTTCTCCGACCTGTACGGCATAAACTCCGAGTCCGGATTTCATTGCATATTCCATGCCCATCGCTTTGCCGCAGGATGCGCCAGTTCCTGCGCCGTGATTGCCTTCCTCAAAATGTCCCGCATTCTCACAAGCCTGATATCCCAGCGCCGCATCCGGCCTGACATCCGCTCTTCCTACAGGAAGATCAAACAAACATGATGCGCATACGATCGGTACGACGCCATACGCTGTCGGGAATCCTGTATTGCGTTCTTCCAGATATTTCATGACGCCTGCAGCCGCGTCAAGACCGAAAGCACTGCCTCCCGACAGCAGTACAGCATTGACGCTGTCATTGGCAGCCAGAGGATTCAGCAGAGCGGATTCCCTGGAAGCAGGGCCGCCGCCTCTGACATCCAGACCTGTTACTGCGCCGCCTTCCGCCAGGATCACGGTGCATCCTGTCCCTGCATCTGTCAATTCCGCATTTCCAATCGAAAAGCCTTCTATTTCATTGATGCTGATTTCCTTCAATACCTGACTGTTCATAATCGTCCACCTTTTTCTCTACATCCATATTATATAATGATTATGTACAGCAATTCTTTGACAGAGATCATTCTTTCATCAGAATATCTGCCCGGCATTCATGTATTTCTTGTGAATCACTGAGCATCATTTTATAATATTGGCACTCAACAGAAACGGAGATTTCTATGGCAAACAGAATCAGGATCCTCGCAACCAGCGATATACACGGATACATCTTTCCGCATAATTATGCTGACAACAATCCCAGAGAGCTGGGACTGGCACGATTGAACACACTGATCCAGGCTTTGAAAGACCAGAATACGCTCCTGATCGATAACGGAGATGTTCTGGAGGGCTCCGCTCTTTTATATCATCACAGCCGTTATCATTCCGATGACATCTCACCCGCTTCAATTGTGATGAAAAAGATCGGATATGATTATGTAAATCTTGGAAACCATGACTTTGACCATGGCATGAAAGCACTGGAAAAACACCTTGAATATGTAGATGTTCCCTGCATCACTTCCAACATGGATTACCGGAACAAACATTTTGGCCCGACATATGTGATCAGGCAGTTCGGCAATACCAAGGTCGCAATATTCGGACTGACAACGCAGAACATCCCCAGATGGGTGAATGCCGCATCTATCAAAGGATGCAAATTCAGGAGTGCATTTGACACAGCAAAACGCACTGTCGAGCTGCTGAAAGACATGGAACGCCCGGACTACATTATCTGTGTCTACCATGGAGGCTTTGAAAGGGATCTTGCCGGAGGTTATCCGACAGAATCACTGAACGGCGAAAATGAAGGATACCGTATCCTGAAAGAGATCAGCGGCATTGATGTGCTGATCACAGGTCATCAGCACAGTTCCATGTGCGGAACCAAATTCAATAAGGTTTATATCCAGCCTGCATCCTGCGGCAAAGAGCTGGCATGCATCGATATTTACACAGATACGCATACGATCGAGCCTCGACTGCTGAAGGCTGATGCAGACGCAGATGAAGAACTCCTTGATCTGATCCGGAAACAGGAAGAGGAATGCCAGAACTGGCTGGATGAACCGCTCGGCACCTGTGCCGGCGATCTCATGATCACTGATCAGCTGGATGCCAGAGTACATAAATCCCAGGCAGTGACCTTTATTAATCAGGTACAGATGGAAGTGACAGGCGCACAGCTGTCAATGACAGCACTCCATTCCAATGCGGCAGGCTTCCATCATGATATCAGTATGCGTGACCTGGTCAATACATATCTCTATCCGAACACCCTGATCGTAAAGAAGATCAACGGCAGGATCCTGAAACAGCTGCTCGAAAACAGCGCAGCCTTCTGGAGCATCCGCAATGATGCTGTAGTGGTGTCTCCTGCATTTGATAAACCGTCGCCGAAGTACTATAACTACGACATGATTGACGGGGTCGATTATACGATCAAAGTATCGAACGATGTCGGTGAGCGGATCACGGATCTGACATATCAGTCTCAGCCGGTCACAGATGATATGGAGTTCACCCTGGCGATCAACAGTTACCGCGCTTCCGGAAAGGGCGGGTATGACTTCATTTCAAGATGTCCGATGGTAAACGATATCCGGAAATCCATTATCGATATTCTGGCGGACTATATCCGGGAACACCATCACATTTCATTTGAACCTGTCAGCAATATTCACATTATCCGATGAGGAACCTTATGATCAAAGCTATTTTCTTTGATATAGACGGCACGCTGGTTTCCATGAAGACCAGAAAGATTACCGATACAGTCATTGAAGCACTTCACAAGGCGCAGAAAAACGGCATCAAACTGTTTATTTCTTCAGGCAGACCGCCGATGCAGCTGTCACTTCTGGATGATTCATTCAATGCATTTCCATGGGATGGCTATGTCATGTTCAACGGTCAGTGCTGCATGGGAGCAGACAGAGAACCGTTCTACGAAAAAACAATGCCTGTTGAGGCTCTTGAGAAACTTGTTCCCTGGCTGAAAGAAACAGCAGATTTCTGCTGCACATTCCATGAGAAAACATACAGCTATGATCTGAAATTCAATCAGCGCACATACAACTATCTTTCCTCTATCGGAAAGACAGAACGCATGACGCCGATCGACGATCCTGTCCGTGCTCTGACACATCCTACTTATATGATATGTCCCTATATTCCGGAGGAAATGGATGCTGAGTTTGTAGCACATGCACCGGGACTCAAGAGTGCAAGATGGACACCCGATTTTGCGGACATTATTCCTGCTGATGGAGGAAAGGATGTCGGTATTCAGAAGATGCTTGACCGCTTCGGGATCAGCCGTGAAGAATCCATGGCATTCGGTGATGGAGGAAACGATATCACGATGCTTGAATACGCCGCGATCGGCGTAGCCATGGGCAATGCCAATGAACGTGTCAAAAGTCACGCTGACTACATTACGGATGAATGTGAACAGGACGGTATCGTAACAGCTCTGAAACACTTCAAACTGATCGATTGAACCTTATAAGCACAAGATGCAGCCATGACGCTGCATCCTTTTTATATCTTCATATATTCTTCCAGTTTTCCCATGATCAGCGGCTCTGAAGCAGGGATCGACAAGATATCATAGTACTCCGGAGAAACAAGACTCTGATCCATTTTCATTCTGTATTCAGATGGCAGTATTTTCAGCATCTCCCGGAATCTTGTGTTGAATGATTTCAGGTCGGAAAAACCATTGTACAGTGCGATCTCCGTCAGAGGCTTATCTGTCGTAACAAGTTCCTTGATCGCTTTCTGCAGGCGCAGACGCATCAGATAATCATAGAAACGGATGCCGAGGGTCTGATGAAAGAGGGTGGAAATATAAGTACGGTTATAGCCTGTCATGCCGGCGATCTCTTCAAGGGTGATCTTTTCCGGATAATGGACATCCAGATATCTGATCACTGTTTTCATGATCTCCTGTGTTTCTTCATCCACTTCCTGTCCGGACCTGTCCTCCCGTGTATCAAACATCGTGCATAATGTCGCCATCAGCATTTCCATGCTTGCCTTGGCTGCGTACATGGAGAAGGGGTCTCCCCGGTAGAGATAATACTGAATCTGTGCTGTGTACATCCGGATCCGTTTATAGGACAGATCATTCCTGTTTTCCTGATCGGAATGACAGTTCAGAAAGCGCAGTTTCTGTCCGTTCTTCATGATTTTTTTCAGTGAATCGGAAGAAAAATGAAGGATCAGTGCGATCGTTCCTTCCGGATCACAATATGACGCATGACCGACATTGGGATTGATGAGGACCACATCGTTCTCTTCCAGATCGTAAACATCCGTTCCCTGGAAGAAATGCTGTTTTCCATGCAGAAGAATATTCAGTTCAAAGTCATCCTGATGCCAGTGGTAGCGGAAATTCGTGACCTGATGCGCATAACATTCGACTTTGATATTATCTTCGGACCATGTCATCTGATATTTTGTCATCTTTTTTCTCCCGAATCCAAACATTTTCCACCTGTAAAATATTCGGATATTCTTTACTGTCTCAAGTCGTCTTTTACTGCGGTTTTTCAGAAGACCGATGCTGTTTATAAATAAACTGTTTTTGATATCAATAGCATACCATCATCCGACAGGTAAAATATTTGGATTTTTTGATCATTCAAACAGGCAGAATATTGCTTAAGTGAATGTTTACGGCTGATGTTAACGCTTTCATTTGCTGAATATTAGAATTTCGCGGGATCCTGTCCATCCGCTATATTGCAGATGTAAACAGAAGAGTTTCACGAAAAAATGAAAGGGGCAAATCACATGACAACTCAAATGTACATCTGTCTTGGCTTATTCGTCTTCCTGATCGGCGGATATGTCTTCGCAAAACAGCTCAAAACAACAAACGGCGTCGTCGCTTTGTGTGCGATCATCCTAACCGCCTGGTCCGGATTAGTTGATCCCAAACAGGTTCTCGGCAACTTCGCCAATGCCAACGTTCTGCTTATTACCGGCATGTTCATCGTATCGGCAGGCTTCAACAGAACCCAGGCGGTTAAGAAATTATCCAACCTCGTTCTTAAGATTGCCGGCGGTAACTTTACCGTTATGATGGCTGGTTACCTGCTTGTTACCTTCCTGCTCTCCAACCTGATTCCCAGCCCGGTAGCGGTCTTCACGATCCTCTCACCGATGCTTGCCGCAAGCTGTGAAGCTGCAGGTGTATCTCCTTCCAAGGCAATGTTCGCCATGGGCCTGGTCGTTGTCGGTACCTGCGGTGTTCTTCCTGTCGGAAGCGGCGCAGTTATGTTCGCAACACAGAACGGTTATCTGGAATCCTATGCATATACGGATTACACAATGCAGCTGCTGGATCCGTTCAAAGGCCGTATCCTTTCTGCGATCATTATCATTCTCTATGCGATCTTCATCGCTCCGAAAACATCCCCGGACCAGCCTACAAATCCGATCGAAGGCTCCACAGCCAAAGGCAGAGGCGTAGCGGAAAAAGAAGCACTTCCTCCGACACAGGAATTCCTTGGTTACTTCCTGTTCGCTCTGACAACACTTGGACTTGTCTTCGCATCCAAACTTGGTCTTGCGAACTGGCAGGTTGCCATGACCGGTGCTGTTCTTGAAATCGTCCTTGGTGTCCTGACACCGAAAGAAGCTACACAGGCTGTTCCTTTCCAGATCGTATTAATGCTTATCGCTGCTTTGTCTGTCGGCGGCGCAATGGTTGCCTGCGGACTTGGTGATCTGATCGGTAATGGACTTGCGTCAGCACTTGGCGGAACAACAAACGGTTATATTATCGGTGCTGCATTCTTCATCATCCCGTTCATTCTGACTCAGTTCATGCAGAACCAGTCTGTACAGAACATCTTTATCCCGATCGTTATCCTGACCTGCGAGTCTCTTGGCTGCAACCCTGTTGGACCACTGGTACTTCTCCAGGCTGCCTGCCTGACAGCCTTCCTGACACCGTCTGCGACAGCTACCGTACCTCTGATGATGGGCGCCGGCGGATACGACCAGAAAGACCTGCTCAAGATGGGCTGGCTGCCTTCTCTGATCATCTGTGTCGTCTCTGTTATCTGCACGATGACTCTGATCCCTGCATTCTGATATGAACCAGAAGGAAAAACTTGAGCTGGCTGAACGCTGCCGCAGGGCGGGAGCGTTCGGCTCCATCGCTCCCGAAATACTGAATGCACTGCCGGTACAGCCGGTCAATCAAATGATCCCGGCAGGTGAGCGTCCCAGTGACGTCAATATCCTGGACGGCACAAAAGGGAAAAAGGGGCAGCCGCTGCTGATCAATCTGCACGGCGGCGGGTTCATTAAAGCCAGAGCTGACCGTGATACGGTATACTGCAGTGAACTGGCAGACAAGTTTCAGCTGACGGTATGGGACGTTGATTACGTCCTGGCTCCGGAATATCCCTATCCTGCGGCTGTCAATGAAGCATATGACATTGCAAAATATGCTTATGAACATGCCGATGAATACGGTTATGACCCGGAAAGGATCTTCTTCCTCGGTCACAGTGCCGGCTCTAACCTGGCCTGTGCCGCTCTGATCAGGAATTACCGGGAACCGGCATTCCGTATCAAAGGCATGATCCTGGACTACATTCCCGTTGACCAGCGGATCAATCCGTTCTCCAAACTGGAACCTGAGGAATATCAGGATCCGAAACGTGTCTCCAGAGCACTGATGGAGTATAATTATCTTGAACTTTATATGGAGCCGGAACAATGCATCGAAGACCTTGCATCCCCGGCAGCTGCCTCTGACGAAATACTGGCATCATTTCCCGATACACTGATCGTTACTGCAGGATGTGACACGCTTCTGAAAGAAGGAGAAGACTTTGCCTGCCGCCTGGCGAAACTAGGTGTACCGGTCACATGGAAACGATTCGTCAATTCACGTCATGGATTTACAATTAACCGCGTTGATGAATGGGAAGCTGCTCTGTCCCTGCATCAGCGATTTCTGAAAGGACTTATTTGAAAGGAACTGAACATGAAAATTACAGATCTGAAACTTCGCTTTGCGAAACACTACCTGTTCGTAGAAGTCTATACAGATGCCGGCATCACCGGTCTTGGTGAAGCAGGCAACTGGGGCTTCCTGTCTTCTACAGCTGACGCCATCATGAAGTTCAAGCCGTATCTGATCGGCAAAGATCCGTTCAATGCGGAAGACATCCTGCAGAACCTCTACCGTGCCGTATATTTCCGCGGTTCCGTCATCATGAGTGCGATCTCTGCGATCGATATTGCATGCTGGGACATCAAGGGAAAGGCATTGGGCGTTCCTGTATATCAGCTGCTCGGCGGTAAAACACGTGATAAGATCCGTGTTTACGCTTCCGTTATGAAGAAATCCGAAGACCTGAAGGAACTGGCTGAAGGCTATAAAGAACTTCAGGCACAGGGATTCAACGCCGCAAAGATCTTCGTCAACGGTCCGATCAAATCAGCAGACGGCTTCGATGAGTTCTATTCCGGAAGAGTAGAATCCGAACTGGAAAAAGTACGTGTCATCCGTGAAGCAGTCGGTCCGAACTTCGACTTCATCCTGGAAGCACACAGAGGCATGGATACGCCGACAGCTGTTACATTCGGCAGAGAAGTAGAAAAATACAGACCGATGGTATTCGAAGATCCCGTCACACCGGACAATATTGACACCATGGCTCAGGTTGCCGATAAGGTCAATATCCCGATCGCAACAGGTGAACGCTTCACCAATATCAGAGAATTCGAGATGCTGATGGACAGAACAGCTGTACGCTACCTCAGACCTGATGTCTGTGCTGTCGGCGGCATCACTGCTACAAAGAAGATCGCAGCGATGGCTGAAGCACACGATGTTCTTCTGATCCCTCACAATCCGCTCGGCCCTGTCTCCACGGCAGCCTGCCTGCAGATCTGTGCATGCATTCCGAACCTCGGCATCCAGGAACTCCCGGGCTTCTGCCTGAACGGTGCGGAAGACGCTATGGTCAAGGAACCTCTGAAGTTCGAAAACGGCTTCATGCTCATTCCGGAAGCACCCGGTATCGGTGTTGAACTGGCTGACAACGCGGAAGAACTCTATCCTGCAAATGAAAGAGGATCCAACGTCGCCAAGAGAAACTTCGACGGATCCGTCAAAGACTGGTAATCGATCTATCATGGCTGCAGCTGCTGCTGCGGCCTTTTTCTATTTTGAAAAGAGATGCACATCGGCATCTCTTTCACGTTACAGATATCTGTCTATGATAGACCGTACTTTTTCGCGGTGCTTCAGGTACTGCGTCATTGCATGTTCCCTGATACCTTGATGCATTTCATCCACGTCGTGGAAGAATTTCAGGAAATCATCTGCGGCGATCTCTTTTTCAGGATATTCATGTCTTTCCCATTTTTCCATAACGATCTCATATCGTTTGAGTGCTTTCGCAACGCTGTCCTCCCATGAAAGATAGATCTCCTGCATTGCATGTTCACCGATCTCATGCATTTTTTCCGTTGTCAGCGCGTCATTCATCAGCACTTCCGCCAGTTCTTCTGCGCTTTCATTGATCAGGATCCCGTTCCTGCCGTCAGTCACGCCCTCCGCTGCACAGCTGTCTTTGATCAGAACTGCGCCAAGGGAACAGGCGGATGCTTCCCTGACAACAAGACCGTTGGTATCGAAGGAAGAAGGAAACAGCATCAGATCTGCCGTGCAGTACCATGAACGTATTTCTTCACGGTCATATACAGGGCCGATAAACCGGCACATATCTGTCAGGCCGATCGATTCAGCATATGCTTCGATCTCTTTGCCTTCCATGCCGGAACCGACAAAGACCATACAGAAGGGCTTTTGTTTTTCTTTCAGAATGTTCAGTGCGTCCAGTATGATCCTGATGCCTTTATACCACATCATACGGCCGACAAACAGGAATACAGGAACTCCTTCCGGTATGCTGTTTGCGGCTTTCAGAGCACGTATGGTATCTTCCGGAACCCTTCCTCTTTCCAGATCAACGCCATTAGGCATGACGATATAGTCTCCCTGATACCCGAGTGCTTTCAGGTTTTCTCCGGCACCTTTGCTGACAGCCCAGACCTCATCACATGCGCTGATATTGTTTACAAGCAGATCTGCTGCAGCTTTCTGAAGCAGGTCATTCTGGACAGCACGCTTGATCTCAACATCGTATTTCGTGTGGTAAGTGAATATGACCGGTTTCCGGATCATGCCTCTCAGCTCTCTGGACAGTACCATAGACGCAAAAGGGCAGTGCGTATGGATCAGATCGAAATCATTCCTCGACAGTTCCAGCAAAGTGTCCGGTCTCAGCGGATTACCAAGGCGGTATCCGATCAGTCCCGTTGTATCATAGCTGTCAAATCTCACGACCGGGAACGGATAATCATCCTTTACATCCGGATAATACGGCACAACAGCAGTACAGGAATTGCCGCTGGCATATATTTCCTGTGCATAATTCATAACAGCATTCGCAACGCCGTCGATCGTCGGCGGGAATGTATCATTTGTCAAACATATATTCATGCTAACTATCATACACCTTTGCCGGACAACTGATTCTTGCTTTTCATTTAAGAATGTTTAAAAAGGCATGCCGCTTTCATTAAAATACCCGGACAGTCTGATCAATCAGACCATCCGGGTGCCTTTATCCGGTCAGATTTCTCTGAGCTCC
Source organism: Erysipelotrichaceae bacterium (assembly GCA_003446295.1). Next base: position 2,979 of record DMBB01000327.1, on the reverse strand, counting down.
GGTGCAATATAGCCGTATTCCTCAGCTGCCTTGTTTTTCAGCGGGAGGATCTCGAGATTTGCCATATAGGCATGTGTTCCGATCCCGAAGTTCTTTTCAGCTTTTTCACTGACACCTCCGAAGTTTCCTCCGAGGTAGCTCATCTTTTCGTCCAGAATCAGACGGCATTCTCCTGTTTGGTAGGCGATCGCCATGTTTGTCGGGATGTAGAAGTGATTATTGTTTCCGATCTTTGTCAGGAAATCCCCGACATCCTTTGTGAAGGAAGCCATATCAGTATCTTTTCCGTATGCCGCAAAAGACACTGCCAGTTTTTCGATCGGTGAGCTGTTCTGACGAGGCATAAAGATGTGAGAGATCTCAAACGCCTTTGCCGAGGCTTCTCCTGCAGCCCACTTCCGGCTGATGATGTCTTCGATCGCCGGCGTCAGAACGGTGGGAAGACCTGTATAACTGCCCAGCGGTTCTTTCAGAAGGACACCTTTGTTGTTCAGATCCCATTCATCCTGGATCATATTCATCTTCTTATAGATTCCATCCGGGTACAGTTTCATTCCGAAACCCTCATCATAACCCATTGCACGCAGTGTATCACGGCATCTGTCTTCAAAACTCTCTGTGACAGATGAGGAGTCATCTGTGAAACGGGAAAGGAATGCATCTGTATTGTCAAACAGTTCCTTTCTGCTGCTCAGTCCGAATTTGCGGCAGGCGGCCTGGTCAATATCAATACTGAAGGCATAGCTGCTTTCAGGATCCTTTCCAAGCAGAACTCCGCCAAGCCAGGTCAATGTACCGGTATGTCCAAGCGTGAAAGTCTCACCATCCGGATCCCTGACCGATACTGCCCATACGTTTGTTTCAGTCAGTGTTGTATCTGTCAGCTTATCTGCTCCCCAGCTTGCAAGATCAGCAGGCTTCTGGGCAGAACTGACTTTGACCAGTTCAGCCTCATAGGCTGTACCAAGGGCAAGCTTCACGATCTTTTTCCAGAGAACATTGAGGTCATAGAGATTCAGGCCGCATGAGATGATTCCCTGGATCATCATGTGCGCAGGATATTCCTGGTCTTCTCCATCAAACACCTTGCCAAGTGCAGCAGCTTTGACAGGCCCTTCCTGCTTCATCTTCGGAAGGGCAAACGGAAGCAGCTGTCTTCTGAGCGCATATTCACCGTTCTGAAGCAGGACAGGTTTTCTGAACATATCCGGATCTTCAAATACAGACAGGTTCAGTTCGGTCTTTTCCAGTTCCGGATATTCACCGTTATCATAAAGCGCAAAACCGGAGAGGATCAGTGCTGTTCTGAACGCATCAGCCGTGATCCTGATCGGATGTTTCGTGATCTTTTTCATGTTCCACCTCAGATACGGTTGGCGATCTGCCAGCCTTCAAGAATGGCATTGCCGATATTCCGTTTATCATTGCAGCGAAGCGTCATTGTGCAGTCACCGATCTTATAGATCTCTTTGACCTTGCCGTAAAGCTCATCATAGATCTTCGGTGTTCCGGTATAGCCGCGGCAGACAAGGATACTGTCGCACTGAACAGTCTCTTCCTGTTTGGTGCGCAGATCCTTCAGCACGATCCCTTCTTCCGTAAAGCGTGCTATATCCTTTCCTGTCTTATATACAACGCCTTTCTGTGCGTTGAGGATCATCAGGCGCTGCTGCTGGGGCGAAGAATTATCGTCTCCGAGTTCCATGATCCCCATCATTCCGCCGCCTCTTCTGGACGCTACGATCACTTTCTTTCCTGCCCTGGCCAGTGACTGGGCAACTTCCAGGTTCATGAAGCATCCCCCGGCAATGACGACCGTATCTCCCAATGTGAAGCTTTGCGGGTCTTTGCAGTAGTCATATACGGTATGTACATTGGAAAGATCCATTCCGCTGATCTTTGCTGTAATAGGTACGGCTCCTGTCGCTGCAATGACCGCATCATATCCGCCCTGCAGTACTTTTTCTGCAGTGGCTTCTTCTTCGATCACCGTAATGCCCGGTTTCTGCATCTGTCTGACATAGTAATCGATGAGTATTCTGATATCGCCTTTCAGTTCCTGATCGAATGCTGCCTCATGCATGGTTCCACCGAGCTTTCGTTTCTCATAAAGCGTCACTTCATGCCCTCGTTCCGCAGCCAGTCTGGCTGCTTCCATACCGGCAGGTCCGCCGCCGATCACACAGATCTTTTTCCTGATTCGTGCAGGTTCTGTTCTTCTGAAATTAGAAGTATTGCAGAGCGGGTTGACGGAGCACCTCAGTCCGATTGCTGCGTTGAATCCTTCGATCGTACCGACACAGCCCATCGTGCAGCGGATGCAGGGGACGATGTCACCCGGTCTGCCTTCCTTCAGCTTGACTGCCCATGCGGGGTCTGCCAGTGCAGGTCTGCCGATACCGATGAAGTCTGCCGTTCCTTCTTCCAGTACCTGTTCAGCAAGCTCGGGTGTTGTAAAGCCGCCGTCCAGAATGATCGGAACCCTGAGTCCTGCTTCCTTCATTGCTTTCGCAATGGGAATATAGTCTCCGCGTTTATCATACTGTGCATTGATGACACGTACATTGTTGGAATCTCCTCCGACAAGATGAAGGGCAACGATACCGGTCTTTTCCAGTGCTTTTGCATGTATGATGCCTTCTTCCAGAGAGATATCCTTCGGATCAAAGGAATCACCGCAGATCCTGCCGATGATAGGGAATGTCTTCCCGCATTTTTTCTGGCATGCTTCAATGATCTCGACCATGAAGCGGATACGGTTTTCCGGTGAGCCTCCGTATTTGTCCGTGCGGTGGTTGTACTGCGGCGAGCAGAACATATTGATCAGGTGTCCGATCGCGCCATGGATCTCAATGCCGTCGAAGCCTGCCATTTTTGCACGCCAGGCTGCCTGTGCGAAATCATCTATGATCTGGTTGATCTCACCGATCGTCAGGCCGCGGATCGGGAAGGGACGTATGCCTCCCTGCATCTCATACA
>DMBB01000272.1:693-5911 GCA_003446295.1 Erysipelotrichaceae bacterium | reverse complement strand
AGCCCCATTATAAGCTTCCTGTACCAAAAACAGCTTCGCCGTTTGATTTCTCCTTTTCCGGTCTGAAAACAGCCGTTCTTCAGCTGGTTGAACGTGAGAAACGGGCTGGAAATGAAGTGGATCCTGCGGATGTGGCGTATGCTTTCCAGGAAACAGCGCTCAACAGCATGGTCTCCAAGACTGTCGCTGCAGTAAAGGAATATCAACCGAAGATGATCGTTCTTGCGGGCGGTGTCGCAGCCAACTCAAGACTGCGTCAGCTGATGCAGGAAAAGATGCAGGAAGTGCCGGAAGTGAAGCTTGTGATCCCTCCGATGTACTGCTGCACGGATAATGCGGCAATGATCGGAGCTGCCGGATACGCGGCTTACCAGCATGGATGCTTCGGTGATCTGGAAGCAGCTGCAGATCCGTCACTTGAAATGCCAGGTGAAAAATACTAATTTATTCACAAATTAATCTCACCGTGATAAGATGTTTTACGGGTGATGACAATGGCAGAAAATAAAAAAGCAGTGCCAAAGGCTACACTGCACCGCTATCCGGTCTATTTAAAGGCCTTACGCAAACTGAAAGCAAGCGGCGTCAACAGGATCATGTCGAGGGAACTTGCCTCATATGTTTCGATCGAATCCACAACGATCCGCAGAGATTTCAGTTTTCTGGGAAAACTCGGGAAGCAGGGCTACGGCTATGATGTAGATGATCTGATCCGTATTTTTTCTGAACAGCTCGGTATGAATTTCGACGAGAAGATCATTCTTGTCGGATGCGGTCATCTGGGCAAAGCGCTGCTCAATTACAATCATTGGAATCATGTTGTCGGAGAGATCGTCTGTGCATTTGATCTGGAGCCGGAAGCTGTCGGAGAAACGAACGTTCCGGTATATGATCTGAGGGATATTTCAGAAAAGATCCCGGAAGGATGCAGGATCGCGATCCTCTGCATTACAAAGGAAGTACAGGAAACTGTCGATATCCTGATCGAAAACGGCATTACCGGTATGGTCAGCTTTTCGTCAGAACATTTCAAGGTACCGGCAGGTATTTCCGTAAAAACGATCGATGTTGTTTCAAGCATCCAGGAACTGGTATTTGAAACAAACGCTAAATAAAAAACTGCAAAGAGGGGATGAATATGCTTAGTGACATGACAGTTCGTGAGCTCTATGAACTCACATATGAAGGAACGGATATGGAAAAGGACCAGGTGGAATACGTTTCACTGCAGGGATGGATCCGTACGAACCGTTCAGGGAAAAATGTCGGCTTTATCGCGCTGAATGACGGAACGTATTTCCGCAATGCACAGCTTGTATACGCTGACACGCTTCCCAATTATGCTGAAGTATCCAAATATCTGACAGGGACTGCGATCAGCGTAACAGGAAAATATCTTCCGACTCCTGAAAACAAACAGCCTTTTGAGATCCAGGTAACGGAAGTAGTACTGGAAGGTGCATGTGATAACTCATACCCTCTGCAGAAAAAGAGACATTCTTTTGAGTATCTGAGAGAACTGGGGCATCTCCGTCCTCGTACAAACACATTCTCCGCTGTCTTCAGAGTCAGAAGCGTGCTGGCTATGGCGATTCATGAATTCTTCCAGGATCAGGGCTTCGTCTATGTCAATACGCCGATCATTACCGGAAATGACGCAGAAGGCGCAGGTGAAACATTTACCGTCACAACAAGAGGCGATGCAAACTATGATCAGGATTTCTTCGGAAAGCATGCAAGTCTGACCGTATCCGGCCAGCTTCAGGCAGAGGCATATGCGCTTGCATTCCGTGATGTTTATACATTCGGTCCTACATTCCGTGCCGAGAATTCAAATACCACAACACATGCGGCAGAATTCTGGATGATCGAACCGGAAATGGCATTTGCTGATCTGAATGATGATATGGACCTGATCGAAGATATGGTTCGTTTCTGCATCCAGTATGTACAGGATAACTGCCCTGAAGAAATGAAGTTCTTCAATGAAATGATCGATAAGGGACTGACGGAACGCCTCGACCATGTTAAGAACAGTGATTTCAGACGCATGACATATACAGAAGGCATCGAACTTCTGAAACAGGCAGATGTTGAGTTTGAAAACAAAAACATCTTCTGGGGCATGGATCTGAACAGCGAACATGAAAAGTATCTCTGTGAACATGTTGCGAAAGGCCCTCTCTTCCTGATCGACTATCCGAAGGAGATCAAAGCATTCTATATGAGAAACAACGATGACGGAAAGACTGTCGCTGCATGCGATCTGCTCGTACCGGGCATCGGTGAGCTTGTCGGCGGAAGCCAGAGAGAAGAACGTCTGGACCTGCTTGAAAAGCGTATGGAAGAGATCGGCATGAAGAAGGAAGGCCTGCAGTGGTACCTTGATCTGAGAAGATACGGCGGCTGCAAGCATGCCGGCTTCGGCCTTGGATTTGAACGCTTTGTCATGTATGTGACGGGCATGCAGAATATCAGGGACGTCATCCCGTTCGCAAGAACACCGCGCAATCTGATGTTCTGATCAGTATTGAATGATGAAAACAGGAATGGAAGATTTGTCAGGATCATTCCATTCCTTATTTTATAGGCGGATGAATATTGCCCGGTACGGGCAGTCTTCTTCTGCATAAGGAGTTTCTATGCTTTATCAGGTGAGTCATGCATCAAAAGCATTCGGAGGAGATGTCATATTCTCCGATGTGCAGTTTGAGATCAGAGGAAATGAAAAGATCACGATCGTCGGCCGCAACGGATGCGGGAAGACGACCTTTTTGCGCTGCCTTTGCGGTGAGATGAATTTTGACTCCGGAACTGTATCCATGACAAACGGAACGACCATCGGCTATCTGGCGCAGAAAGTGCTGGAGCACGATGACTGGACTGTGGAAGAAGAACTGAAGCAGATCTTCCGGCCTGTGTTTGAACTGCAGAAGGAAATGAATGACATGGAAGAACGGATGATCACGGATCATTCCGAAAAGCTTCTGATGCGCTATGCTGAAGCACAGGAAAAAATGGAGGCAATGAACGGATATAACTGGGAGACCGAAATGAAGACGGTCTTTACCAGGTTCGGCTTTGCGGACACTGATATCAAACGTCCGATCGGGGAGTTCTCCGGCGGACAGAAGACCAGGATCGCATTTGTAAAACTGCTGCTGTCAAAGCCTGATATTCTGCTGCTGGACGAACCGACCAACCATCTGGATCTGGAAACGATCAAATGGCTGGAAGGATATGTCAGAAAATATCCGAACGCTGTTGTGACGGTCAGCCACGACCGTATGTTCCTCGATCATACGTCTGATGTTGTCTATGATATGGAATACGGGAAGCTGACGCGGTATACCGGGAATTATTCCTCCTTTGTGGAACAGAAGCGGGCAAGCATTGAGCGGCAGGAGGCTGCTTATCAGCGCCAGCAGAAGGATATACAGCGGCTTGAAGAACTGATCGAAAAGTTCCGCTATAAGAAAAACAAAGCTGCCTTTGCCCAGTCCAAGATCAAATACCTCGACAGGATGGACAAGATCGATCCTGTACAGGGGGCGGATGACAGATCTTTCCATGCCCATTTTTCGCCGCGCATCAAAGGCGGTGAACGTGTGCTTGAGACAGATCATCTGTGCGTCGGCTATGATCAGCCGCTGTGCACTGTCACAATGGAGATGCACAGAGGTGACCGCGTGGCTGTGATCGGACCCAACGGCACGGGAAAATCCACATTTGTCAAAACACTGATGGATCTGGTAGAGCCGCTTTCCGGCAGTTATTTATTCGGGCATCAGATCGAACCCGGATATTTTGATCAGCAGCTTGCCCAGTTCTCATCCGGGAAAACCGTTCTGGAAGAACTGTGGGATGAGTATCCTGATCTGGACAGAACAACTGTCAGAACAGTGCTCGGACAGTTCCTGTTCTCTGCGGATGACGTTTTCAAAACGGTCGATGTGCTTTCGGGAGGCGAAAAAGTACGTCTTTCATTCGCAAAACTGCTGCTGATGCACTCCAATCTGCTGATCCTTGATGAACCTACGAACCATCTGGATATTCCCGGAAAGGAAGCACTGGAAGAGGCACTGGATGATTATGAAGGAACATTGCTGTTTGTATCGCATGACCGTTATTTCATTTCACGTCTGGCAAACAAACTGCTGGTACTGGGAGACGGCACGGCAGAATTCCTGGAAATGACATATCAGGAATATGAAGAAAAGAACCAGGAAAAGGAAGCGGAGATCAAAACAGTCAAGGTTGAAAAGAAAGCCGCTCAGCCGCGTAAAATGTCACCTGATTCACTGCGCCGTGAGATCGCCCGCCTGGAAACAAAGATCACCGAAACAGAGCAGCTTCTGGAGGACAAACGCGCACTGCGCTTTGAACCCGAGTATTATCATGATTTCCGGAAAATGAATGAACTGGATGAAGAAATCGACGGCATTCACAACGAACTGGCACACCTTTATGAGTGGTGGGAAGAACTGAGTGAAGAATCCGCGGACGCATAAAATTCTGATGATAAATAGAGTAGATTTGCTATAATTGTACTGTAACCAAAAGGAGAAAAAAATAATCATGAAAATTTCACCGTTACAGATTGAAAGACTGAAGTATGAACCTAAACTGCCCGGAATGCTGAGACATGGTATTTCTGAAATCAGTGTCAGCGAAGGGGAAGAGACACACAGCGTCGCAGACCAGGAAAAGATCCAGGCTCTGTTCCCGAACACATACGGCAAGAAAGAGATCGTTTTCGCAAAAGGTCAGAACACATCAGCTCCCAAGAAGCAGGTCGTCGGTGTTATTCTGTCAGGCGGACAGGCTCCCGGCGGACACAATGTTGTCTGCGGACTTTATGATGCTCTGAAAGCAACAGATAAAGAAAATGTTCTTTACGGATTCAAAAACGGTCCGAGCGGACTGCTGGATGATGATTATCTGGTATTTGACGATGACTATATTGATCAGTACAGAAATACCGGCGGATTTGATATCATCGGTTCCGGCAGAACAAAGCTGGAAACAGAAGAACAGTTCGCAGTTGCGGCTGAAGTCTGCAAAAAGCACGGCATTACAGCAATCGTTATCATCGGCGGTGATGACTCCAATACAAACGCTGCTGTTCTGGCAGAATACTTCGCTGCGCATGAAACAGGCGTACAGGTAATCGGATGCCCGAAGACGATCGATGGCGACCTCAAGAACGAGGATATCG
>DMBB01000272.1:0-657 GCA_003446295.1 Erysipelotrichaceae bacterium | reverse complement strand
ACGAGGATATCGAATGCTCATTCGGATTTGATACAGCTACAAAGACATACAGCGAGCTGATCGGAAACATCGAAAGAGACGCAAACTCCGCTAAGAAATACTGGCACTTCGTTAAGGTCATGGGCCGTTCCGCTTCTCACGTAGCTCTGGAAGCTGCACTTGAGACACAGCCGAACATCTGCCTGATCTCCGAAGAAGTAGCTGCCAAGAAGATGTCCCTGTCCCAGATCGCTGACTACATCGCTGATTCCGTAGCTGCCAGAGCAGCGAAAGGAATGAACTTCGGCGTTGCGATCATTCCGGAAGGCGTAGTTGAATTCGTTCCTGAATTCTCCGTTCTGATCAGTGAGATCAACGAACTGCTGGCAGGCTCCAAGGCTGATGCATTCAATGCGCTTGCTACATGGGATGAAAAGTATGCGTTCATTGAAAAAGGCCTGACAAAAGAATCCATGGCAGTATTTGCGATCCTTCCTCAGACGATCCAGCAGCAGCTGTTCCTTGAGAGAGATCCTCACGGAAACGTTCAGGTATCCCTGATCGAATCCGAGAAGCTCTTCTCCGCACTGGTAAAGGCTAAGCTGGATGAGAGAAAGAAGGCAGGCACATACAATGGCAAGTTCAGTGCTCTCCATCACTTCTTCGGTTATGAAGGAA
>DMBB01000113.1 GCA_003446295.1 Erysipelotrichaceae bacterium | reverse complement strand
ATGATGAAATGCTGAAGCATACGATTGAAGAATTCAATACGGTCGGCACACGTGCTCAGCAGGTCAAGCAGACAGAAGCAGAACTGTTCGAACTGTATAAGGATCCGAATCTGAACTACAAACCGGAACAGCTTTCCAAGCGCGGCGGAGCTCATTACTCCGATGCGGCATGCGAATGCATCAACTCCATCTACAATGACACAAGAAGACACATGGTCGTTTCCACACAGAACAACGGAGCGATCAGAGACCTGCCGGATGACTGCATCGTTGAAGTCTCCTCGATCATCACAGGCAAAGGCCCGATCCCGATGGCATGGGGCAAATTCGCACCGAGTGAAAGAGGCTGGCTGCAGCTGATGAAGGCTATGGAAGAATGCGTCATCGAAGCAGCGATCACAGGCAACTACCGTCTTGCGCTTGCAGCATTTGAAATGAACCCGATGGTTGAACACGGACATGTAGCACAGACTGTTCTTGATGAACTGCTGGTTGCACATGAGAAGTATCTGCCTCAGTTCGCTGATAAGATCGCAGAACTCAAGGCTAAAGGCGTCATGCCGAAGGATCCGGTCGTCCGTGATCTGATGGCACAGGGCCTGTAAGCATCTGAAAAACATTAAACGAAACAGCAGAGGACGACTCCGTAATGGCAGCGTTCTCTGCTTTTCTTTGCCTGCAGGTGTATGGCGTGAATGTGCGTGTCTGCAGAGCGGCTCTTGTTCATTTGTTTCATCGTTATCTTAATTGGGTATTTTTCAGGTATTTCCCGGGAAAATATGTAAAATAATGTGCGGAGGATGTGTTGATATGATCGAACTTGGACCGTTATTCAGGCTTCAGTTCCTGATGTTTGCAGAGATTGCCGCAGGCTGGGCTCTTTGCAGAACAGGCGCTCTGAAGCCGAAGGACAGGAAAATACTGTCTGCACTCGTTGTAAATCTGATGCTGCCATGCAATATCATTGCAGCGTTTGATATGGAAATGAGCGGAGACCTGATCAAACAGTTTATGACGATACTGATCATTTCCATTCTGATCCAGGTCCTCTGTTCGATCGTTGCGGCTCATGCATACAACCATGAACAGCCGGCTGTCAAAAAAGTACTGCAGTACGCGACAGTCTGTTCCAACTCCGGCTTCCTTGGCAATGCAGTAGCCGAATGTGTATACGGTACGATGGGACTGGCACTGGGGCAGATCTATCTGATCCCGCAGCGCATCATCATGTGGTCTGCCGGCATCTCGTATTTTACGGAAGGCACAAGCAGAAAAGACGTGATCCTGCGCATTCTGAAGCACCCATGCATTATTGCCGTGGAGCTTGGTCTCTTGAGAATGATATTCCGGATCCCTGTACCCATGGCTGTGAATTCCGTATTGACAAGTCTGGGCAGGTGCTCGACACCTCTGATCATGCTGTTTCTGGGAATGATCCTGGCAGAAACCGGCATCGGAAACATGATCACAAAGCGCAATCTTGTTTTCAGCGTGATCCGTCTTGTACTGCTGCCAATGGCTGTACTTGCCGGATGCTGGCTGGCGCATATCGATCCGGTCACGGCGGGGCTGTCAGTCCTGCTGACCGCAATGCCGGCAGGAAGTACAACGGCTGTGCTTGCCGAACAGTATAACGGAGACACGGAGTTTGCCGCGAATTGTGTCGTTCTGACTACACTGCTGTCGATCGCTGTTCTGCCTTTATGGGTGATCCTTCTGCAGAAGCTGCTGGGGGCTTGAGTATTTATCAAAGATGAAAAGAATGCCGGATCATGCCCGGCATTTTTACATATCAGATCGTTTGTTCAGCGTATGTGTGTGACTTTGTTGCCTCTGCGTTCCAAAGGCTTTCTGTTCGGCAGACCGTCTTCTGTGTCAGGATAGCCAAGACACAGCGCACCGTATACAAGCTCTCCTTCTTCCAGGCCAAGAGCCTTCAGATATGGAAGGATGACTTCATTTTCATTGAGCCATTTCAGCTGATTGATCCAGCAGCTTCCAAGGTCCAGTTCATTCGCTTCCAGATACATGTTTTCCAGTGAACAGGAACAATCAGCGATATTGTTGGAATAGCTTTTCTGGTTTGCTGTCAGGATCAGAACAGGGGCATTGTAATGGAAAACATAGCCGCCTGCTTTTGATCTGAGGATCGAATTTGCCATGGAACGGTACATGTTTTCCGTGACTTCCATTTTGGCAAATTCTCTCTGCACCATATCAGCCAAAGTGTTCAGAACTTCTTTGTTTTCAATGACCAGGAAGTGCACGGACTGACTGTTTCCGCCGCTCGGTGCATATCTGCCTGCCTGCAGGATCTGATCCAGCTTTTCTTCTTCGACCGGGATGTCTTTGAATTGTCTTGTGCTTCTGCGCGTCATAATCGCTTCATATACATTCATATGGTTTCTCTGCTCCTTGCTGACTCCATTATGCCAAATCATCTGCAGGTCGGGTTACATGATGCCCTGAAATGATGGTAAAGTAGTACCGGGCAGTTAAGTTATGACAATAAAGAGGGTGTAATTATGGGTGAATTTTTAAAGCCGGAAGATTATGTGGAACCGGCATGTCCGCTTTGCGATGATCCGTACAAGGTACAAAGCATACCGCAGCAGCGCATCATCGAAAAAATGGACGAATACA
>DMBB01000372.1 GCA_003446295.1 Erysipelotrichaceae bacterium | reverse complement strand
TCATCATGATGCTGTTCATGCAGCTCCAGATGGAAAACATGACAGCTTATCAGGCAGGTCAGACACTGCCCAACATGGTAGCAGGCGACACGCTTTCCTTCGGAACAGGTTCTCTTCCGCTGATCATTGCAGCACTGATCTTCTGCAGATCCGAGTCCTGCAAATCAATTACAAGACTTGGCTTTATCCCGGCATTCTTCGGTGTCGATGAACCGATCTATTTCGGACTTCCGATGATCCTGAACCCGATGTTCTTCATCCCCTGGGTCCTGGTCGCTCCGACAGTTTCCGTTTTCGGAACACATCTGCTGAAAATGATCGGACTGCTCTCCTACAGCAACTGCACAGCCGGCGCGAATGCTTCCAACCTGCCGTTCTTTGTAGGAAACATGATGAACTACGGCGTTTCCGGTCTGATCTGGGGCTGCGTTCTGTTCGTGATCATCGTACTTGCATACATTCCGTTCGTAAAAGCATATGACAAACAGATGCTGGAACAGGAAAACAATCAGTAATCAAAAAGAAAGGCGGAGGGGGGAAACCTCCTCCTTTTTATAAACAGAAAGAAGGAAAACAGACTATGAAATTACTTGTTCAGAGTGACGACTACGGCATTACAAGAGCGGTATCCCTCGGATGCATTCACGGCATCAGAAACGGTGTCGTAAGAAATACAGGCATGTTTGCGAACATGCCCTGGATCGAAGAATGTGTTGAATGGATCAGACCGTATCTGGATCAGATCGCATTCGGCATTGACCTGAATGCCTCAACAGGTCCTTCCATTCTCGGACATGACAAGGTGCCTGCACTGACACATGAAGACGGTACATTCCTCGGCTCAAAAGAAAACAGAGCGCTGGATACAGATGAAAACGATCATGACCATCTGGCTGCGCACAGAGATGAACTGTATGCGGAATTCAAAGCACAGATCGAGCGCCACATTGAGCTCGTAGGACATAAGCCGGACTATATTCATAACCATGCATACGGCACGGCAACGACCGATGAAGTAACCAGAACACTGGCAAAGGAATACGGAGTGCTCTGCAGTGTCGCATTCATGGACAGACCGGAAGTGAAAGAAGCAGGCATGGGCTGGTACGTCTTTGGCGGACCGGAAGCACAGCTGACGGAAGATCCCATCACCTATATCACAGAAGACAAGGGAGGCATTCTCAAAGAGGAATACGGGTATATCGTTTCCCATTGCGGATATGCGGATGCAGAGCTGTTCAAGCTGACAAGCTTCTCCACATGCAGAGTGAAGGACCTGGAATGCATGACCAGTGAACAGGTAAAAAACTGGGTGAAAGAAAACAACGTTGAACTTGCTTCATTCAAGGATCTGCCGCAGGAGTGGATATGATGAAGCTGCCGGAACACTTTCTTTGGGGAGCATCTACAAGTGCATTCCAGATCGAAGGGGCATATAACATTGACGGAAAAGGCCTGGCAACCACAGACGTCAGGGAAGTTCCGGAAGGGATCGCTGATACGAAAGTCGCCTGCGATCATTACCATCACTGGAAAGAAGATGTCGATCTGATGTCAGAACTCGGCCTGAAAACGTATCGCATGGGGTTCTCCTGGAGCCGGATCATGCCGGATGAAACGATGGTCCCGAATGAAAAGGGACTGGCTTTCTATGATCAGCTGATCGACTATCTGTTGGAAAAAGGGATCGAACCTTTCGTAACGCTCTATCATTTCGAATGTCCGCAGGCACTGGTCGATGCGTTCGGCGGATGGAAGAGCAGGAAGATGATCGATGCCTATGTGAAGTATGCGGAAGTATGCTTCAGGCATTTCAAAGGAAGGGTCACAAAATGGGTGACTGTCAACGAGCAGCTGATTGCTACAGCTGCACCGGGACTGGCAATGGAATACCTGAAGGATCCGCATGAACGCGCGAAATGGATCTGGCAGATCAGCTATCATGTATCTCTGGCAGAACACCGTGCATTCGATCTGCTCAGAACGATCGATCCGGATGCTGCCATCGGTCCGGTATGCGCTATTCAGGTCGTTTATCCCGCATCCTCTGATCCGGAAGACATCCGGGCAGCACAGGAAGCAGAAGAAATGATGGAATTTGCGCTTCTGGATATGAGCGTTTACGGAGAGTATTCCCCGTCTGCACGCACATGGCTGAAAGAACGGAATCTGTATCCGGATACAGAAGCCTGCGATGAAGCAGTTCTGCATGGCTCGAAACCGGATTTTATCGGCGTGAACTATTACTTCAGCACATGCGCGAAAGCTGAACAGAAACCATTCGATTTCAATACCTCTTTCTTCTGGGCATCAGATGACTGCCGGATCATTCCGAATGACAATCTGAAGAAAACAGAATGGATGAATATGGGGATCGATCCTCAGGGACTGTACAACGGCATGAGAAAGATCTGGGAACGCTATCGCCTTCCGATGATCGTAACGGAAAACGGAATGGCGGTCAGTGAGAAGCCGGATGAAGAAGGAAGAATACACGATCCTTACCGTATTGAATATCTGAGAGATCATATCCGGGAAGTCATGCGGCTGAGAAAAGAAGGCTATCCGGTATTCGGGTACTGTCCGTGGAGCTTCATTGATGTGCTTTCATCTCATCAGGGTTTTTCCAAGCGGTACGGGCTGGTATTTATCGACCGTACGGAAACAGATCCAAAGGACTGCCGCAGGATCAAAAAGGACAGTTTCCGATGGTATCATGATGTCATTGAAAAGGATGGAAGTGATCTATGACAAACAGATTTCTGGCCGGTGCTGCGACAGCAGGACATCAGGTAGAAGGAAACAATACAAACAGTGACACCTGGGCGATGGAACAGATGAAATACGGCGGTTATTCGGAAAAGTCCGGAATCGCCTGTGACCACTACAACCGTTGGAAGGAAGATATCGACATCATGAAAGCTGCCGGTCTCAATGCATACCGCTTCTCTTTGGAATGGGCACGTATTGAACCGCAGGAAGGTGTCTTTGACCAGGAAGCGACAGAACATTACCGCAGGATCCTGCAGTACTGCAGGGAAAGCGGGATCGAACCGGTCGTTACACTTGTGCATTTCACCTGTCCCAAATGGCTGATCGAACGGGGCGGATGGGAAGCAGATCAAACTGTTGAATATTTCCGCAGATATACGGAATATGTCTGCAGGCAGTACGGTGAACTCCTGCATTACATCTGTACGCTCAATGAAGCCAATATGGGCGTTCTTATCAGTATTTTCATTGCCCAGGCAATGGCACAAAGCCGGGAAGAAGGCGGAGCTCTGCAGATCGGCATGGATGTTGAAGCTATGGCTAAGGCAGATGCGGAAAAGAAAGAGGAAGAGCTTCAGGTCTTCGGATGCGAAGATCCCGCAGTCTTCACATCACCCCGCACAAAGCACGGAAATGATGTGATCCGCAGGGCACATATGGCAGCGGTCAGGACGATCCATGAACTGCTTCCCAACGCAAAAGCAGGCATTACGCTGAGCCTGCGTGATATCCAGGCAGCTCCGGGCGGTGAAGCACGTGCTGCCCAAAGCTGGGAAGAAGAATTCCGTCAGTTCCTGCCTGCTATGCAGGAAGATGACTTCTTCGGACTGCAGAATTACACGCGTACCGTCATGGATGCCAGCGGGGAACTGGCACCGGAAACAGGCGCGGAACTGACCCAGATGGGTTATGAATATTATCCGCAGGGACTGGAACATGTGATCCGTACTGTTCACAAAGACTTCAAAGGAGAGATCCTTGTCACAGAGAACGGCGTTGCGACAGACGATGATACGCGCCGCGTGGAATTCATCAGGACCGCATTGGAAGGCGTCAGGGCCTGCCGCAGGGATGGCATTCCGGTCAGCGGCTACTGCTATTGGTCACTCATGGACAATTATGAATGGCAGTCCGGTTATTCCATGCGCTTCGGATTGATCGGAGTAGACCGTAAGACACAGGAGCGTATTCCCCGTGAAAGCCTCTACTTCCTTGGTGAACAGCTGAGATCATTCTGAACAGCCGTATAACAGATCATTCTTCCGGTAAGGAGAGAACGGTCTGTTTTTTTATTTGCAGGGGGTCGATCGTTATAAGTTAGTGGCAACTAACTTTGTGCTATGATAGAGCTATGGAGGTTAATTGCTATGAAACTTGTATTGATCCGTCATGGAGAAAGTGAGTGGAACAAACTGAATTTATTTACCGGCTGGACAGATGTGGATCTGAGTGAAAAAGGGCATGAGGAAGCGAAGAATGCAGGAAGGCTGCTGAAAGCGGAAGGATATGATTTTGATGTCTGCTATACGTCGATCCTAAAGCGCGCCATCCATACACTGGACTATGTGCTTGATGAAATGGACAGGGTATGGCTTCCGGTAGTGAAATCCTGGAAACTGAATGAGCGTCATTATGGCGCGCTGCAGGGACTGAATAAGGCGGAAACTGCTGAAAAATACGGAGAGGAGCAGGTAAGGATCTGGCGCAGGTCCTTTGATGTCAAACCGCCTGCACTGGATCTGACAGATGAAAGAGCACCGCAGAACCAGGCTATGTTCCGAGAGATCCCGGCAGAAGAACTCCCTCTCCATGAATCACTGGAGACTACGATTGAGCGGGTCGTACCTTATTTTGAGCAGGTGATCAAAGAAGATATGAAAGCAGGAAAACGCGTGCTGATCGCTGCGCACGGAAACTCACTCAGAGCGCTGGTCAAGTATTTTGACGGTCTTTCAGATGATGAGATCATCGGAGTGAACATTCCGACAGGCTTCCCGCTGGTCTATGAATTCGATGATGAATTCCATGTGATCAGGCATTATTATCTTGGAATGAGTGAAGAGGAGCTCAAGGCAAAAATGGATGCTGTGGCAAAACAGGGCTCCGCTCAGAAATAACTGGATCAAAAACCGGGATCAGAATGAAAATTGTTTCTGTAATTCTTTCTGTTTTTTCTGTTTTGTGCGGATAATCAACTTTTGATTTGCAGTCCTCTGTATTATAATCTCACTGTCTGTCAAAAAAATGATCGATAAGTGACAGTTCTGGAGGAACTACGATGAAACCATATATTGAGATGACTTCTGAAGAACTCATTGAAGAACGTGCAAAACTGAAAGCACAGTATAAGAAAATACAGGCACAGGGCCTGACACTGGATATGAGCCGCGGAAAGCCGTGCCAGGAACAGCTGGACCTTTCCATGGGAATGATGGATGTTCTGAATTCTGTGTCGGACCTGACATGTGAAGACGGTACGGACTGCCGGAATTACGGTTCCCTGACAGGTATCGAAGAGGCACGTGAACTTCTTGGTGATATGATGGAGAACAACCCGAAGGATATCATCATCTACGGAAACTCTTCATTGAATGTCATGTTTGATACAGTCAGCAGATGCTGGACACATGGTGTTATGGGAAATACTCCCTGGTGCAAACTGCCGGAAGTCAAATTTCTCTGTCCGGTTCCCGGCTATGACCGTCATTTTGCGATCACGGAATATTTCGGCATCAAGATGATCCCGGTACCGATGACGCCTACCGGACCTGATATGGATATCGTTGAAAAACTGGTTGCGGAAGATGAGACCATTAAAGGTATCTGGTGTGTACCGAAGTACTCCAACCCGCAGGGCATCTCCTACGATGACGAAACAGTCCGCAGGTTTGCCAGACTGGAACCTGCCGCACCTGATTTCCGCATTTTCTGGGACAATGCCTATGGCATGCATCACCTGTATGATCACCATCAGGATTACCTGATCGAGATTCTGGCTGAATGCAAGCGTGCAGGAAATCCCGACCTTGTATACAAGTTCGCTTCAACATCCAAGATCACATTCCCGGGAAGCGGTATTGCGGCATTCGCAACCAGCCCGAACAATATGGATGACTTCACATCCTACCTCCGTCACCAGACGATCGGTCATGATAAGGTCAACCAGCTCCGTCATGTCCGTTTCTTCGGAGACATTCACGGTATGGTAGAGCATATGCGCAAACATGCGGATATTATCCGCCCGAAGTTTGAAGCTGTGGAAAGCATTCTGGAAAGAGACCTGGAAGGATTGGGACTCGGTACATGGACAAAACCGCTGGGCGGATACTTCATCATGTTCGATTCCTATCCGGGATGCGCAAAGGATATCGTTGCACGTGCAAAGAAAGCAGGCGTTGTCATGACGCCGGCAGGCGCTACATGGCCGTACGGAAAGGATCCCAACGATTCCAACATCCGCATTGCCCCGACTTATCCTTCCATGGGTGAGCTGGAGAGCGCTATGAACATCTTCACATTATGCGTCAGGATCTCTGCAGCCAAAAAGATCCTTCAGGAGCGCGGGGATTACAATAAATAAATCAGAAACAGAAACTATACAAACAGCGTTTATCTGCATGCAGAACAGGTAAACGTTTTTTTATCCAGGACTGACTGAGCGCAGGCTGTCTTTGACATTGCAGTTTGCATGTAAATTCATTTTTTGTATAATCAAAACACAGGAGATTCTGTCTGATGAATGCAAAAAGGAAACTGATGCTGATATGTCTTTCGATCATGATCGTTTTCAGCATGTCCTGTTCTTCATCAGAGCGTAAATATGAGCATTATCTTGATTTCAAACCATATGAAACAGCTTTAAAGGAACTGATCAGGTCAAACAGACAAGCCAGAAAAAACAATGATCCTGTCCTGAAACAATACCCTTACAGTATCAAGAGCACAGTCGATCCGGGCAGCGCGGCCGGTTCCTCCGGCGGTTTTGCTTATCATGCATATTCTTTTTATGAGAGCGGACAGCTGAAAACAGATATGTGCTATTACAAAAGAGGATATCTGAAACGGCCCGAACTGAATTTCATAAAGGAATATTATGATTCCGGAAACATCAAAAGCTTCAGCTCCTTCACTTACAGCAATGCAGAGATCACGGAATACTATGATCAGCCGCATTATCTGGAGCCGCCGGGGGATATACAGTACGTCATTAACGTATATCTTCGCCCGGAAGATCCGTTTGAAATTGAAAGACAGCTGCCTCCCGGTCATAACAGGATCCTCCGTACAACAGAGATCTGGGCAGGAGGAAAATATGTCACGGAATTCGATGAAAACGGGCTCGTCGTTTCTTTTGAAGCCAAGTCAGCCAATACAATCGAACAGATCATGGAAGAGGAACAGAACGGGGATCTTTTGACAGTCCGTTACGGGTACAAACGGGAATATGAATCCGGAGACAGCATGATGCAGTTCCGTGAGCAGATCTCAAAGAACGGTGTGCTGCTTGCACGTTCCAATCAGCAATACAAGACAACGGATCCGCCTCATGTCATACAAAGATATGATTATCAGTATGATGATGACGGCAGGCTCTGCGGCTATCGCTTTCTGAACGCTGAAGATGAGTCCGGTCCGTATATGACGGTCGAATTTCATGTCAATGACAGCGGACAGCTGCTGGATCATGCAAAAGAAGATCCTTTCGCAAGAAAATTCAGCACAAGATTTTATTACAGCACCGATGGTGATCTGATCCGGGCGGAAGGATACCGGAACAGTGATTATGAACTGCTGTTTGCATATGATGAAGATCATAAACTGCTTCAGGCGTATGACAATGACGGCAGAATGTTCGAATTTACTTATGATGAAGAGGGCAGGAAGAAAACCAGATCATACAGCATTGACGGTACATGTTATCTGCTGGATGAATATATTTATGAGTGATCGCAGAGTATAATACGCATATAGATACTTGGCATTACATAAAATGGTTTCTCTGGGCAGCAGTGATGTTTGGGCTGCTGTATGCTGTTCAGGCACCCTTCAGAAAAACAAACAGAAACCTGCTCAAACTGCTTGTCTGGTTCATCAAGCTGATCATCATGATTGCGCTGGCGTTCGCGCTGATCGCTTTTGCGGCACCGATATTCTGGCGCCATGGCTATCCGTTTGCGGAGTGTTATATTGCCCTGCTGGCGGATGTGCTGTGTGATCCGGTGAAGGCAGTTCTCTTCCGTGTCAGAAAGAAGACGGATCATAAAACCTCATTTATACTCAGTCTGCTGTCCATGGCAGCCGTACTGATCTACGGTACAGTCAACATGGAAACAGTCGTGCCCAATCATCATGTCTATACGTCTTATAAGCTGAAGCAGTCTTATACGGCCGTATTCATTTCCGACCTGCATATCGGTTCCTCACAGAGTACAGCAGTCGTTGAGAACGCCTTCCGTGAGATCAGGGAGCTTCATCCGGATTTCATTATGCTTGGCGGGGATATCAGCGATGAACAAAGTGAAAACGGTGAGATGAAATGGACATATGAGCAGCTGGGAAAGATGGATGTTCCTGTTTACTATATTTACGGTAACCATGACCGTCAGCCTAGATCTGCCTATATGTATGGTCCGGCTTATTCCAGAGAGGAACTGGCGGACACTGAATACAGCTATTCCGAAAAAAAGGCCTGCTTTCTCAGCAGACCGCAGGATTCAGTTTCGATCGTTCACAACAGCAGATGCTGCCAGCAGAAATGTACAGGTGACCCAGATCGTTTTCTCCCCGAGATACCTTGCCAGGATCGCCGCAAATACAGCACCAAACAGGAAACCCAGGAGGATCATCGTATACTGTTTTGCCCGTTTCAGGTTCTCCGGCCTTTTGAGGACAAGCCCCATATAGTAATTCTCCGCACAGGAGCGCATGTTTCCGCTGGCAAATACAGAAGAATAGGTTGCTTTGTCATCCAGTTTTCTGAAACAGCAGTACTGCAGTGCTGCTGTAAAAGAGATCAATGAATTCGGCACAAGATTGATCGTCGTACCCGGGATCAGTCCGACGATCAGGAGAAGCACTGTTTCTGCCCAAAG
>DMBB01000096.1 GCA_003446295.1 Erysipelotrichaceae bacterium | reverse complement strand
GACGCCGGAGTTGCCGCGCGCACCCATGAGCAGACCTCTGGAAAATGTCTTCGCTACGACAGGAAGGGATTTGCTGCCGCTTTTGACTGCTTCAGCTATACCGTTGGAGCTTGTCAGAGACATGTTCGTTCCGGTGTCACCGTCAGGTACAGGGAATACGTTCAGTGCATTGATCTCTGACTGATGATTATTCAGATTGTTGTTGCCGGACTCAAGCATTTCCAGCAGAGTTGTGCCGTTTAACTTATCCATGATCAATCACCTTTCAGTTCATTACCTGAACGCCCTGAACAAACACATTGACTGAGGAAATGTTCTCAGCAAGTGAGTTTTCAAGTACATATTTAACTTTTTTCTGTGCTTCCTGAACAACTTCGGAGATCTTGACACCGAAGCTGACAATAATGTAGAGGTCAATTGCGAGTCCGCCTTCTTCATGACGTACTACAACGCCTTTTGTATAGCTGCCCTTTTTCAGCAGTTCTGCCCAACCGTCTTTGAGAACCTGTTTTGATGCCATACCGACAACACCGTAGCATTCAGTGATCACACTGCCTACCAATGTAGCAACAGCCTCTGATGATACTGTAATATTGCCGTAATCTGTTTTCTTTTCGACTGTCATGGTTATACTCCTTATTCGAACAAATATTATATCAGAAGACACGATGTTTTCAAAATATCAGCCATGATCGTCCCCTGACGCTCCATTCTCTTCTGTCTGCGGTTCTTCCTGCGTATCTCCTGTTTCGTCTCCGTTTTCATCACCGGTTTCTTCGCCGTTGGTTTCCTCACCGGTTTCTTCAGGGTTTTCTTCCGTTTCTTCAACAGGGATCACAAGTTCACCTGTCTTGTAATATCCTGCATAATAGTTTTCATCAAAATCAGGATCCGGCTGGTCTTCACCCTTTTCGTTGATCGGGATCAGGATATAGTTTCCGTTGTCATCCAGGAAATAGAATCCGTTTGCGTCCTGATAATAATGTTTGACAACTCGGTCGCCGTATTTGTTCAGGATATAGTCTCCTTCAGCATTCATCCAGTATTCATGCTCGATCGGGACTTCATCCCACGGACATGCTCTTGCGGAGACCATCATGCGTTCTTCAGCCTTGCCGCTTTCCACCGTGTACAGGCAATAGTTCTTATTCTCCACCTGGCTGATCATACGGTAATATTCGTTGAGCGGTTTCGTATAGAAATATCCGGAGAATATATATGTGCCGTCACGCATCTGGAACTGGATCGCTTCATCATCATATTTCAATGCATACTGATGGATCTCAGCGACATCTTCAATGATCATCTGATCGATCGCTTTCAGTGCGTTTACAAGCAGATGAGTCTGTTCCTCTTCTTCAAAACCGGTGATATAAGGGATCCTGGAAAGTACCGGCATATATTCTGAGGTCAATTCTGTCTGAGTCTCGTCGTCGAACAGAATATATGCAGTATCACCCGAATATCTGTATCCGAGCGGCCGTTTTTCCGTTACGGTGATATGGATCGCATTGCTGTCCATCATTTTCATGCTGACGGAATCGATCATAGGATCTGCTTTGATCCTCTTTTCGACGGTAAACGGGAATGTCAGATAATATCTGGAATCAGAGCTGATACCGGCGAGCGATTCAATATATTTCGTGTCGAGATACTTGTTTCCGCTGACGGATATCGCTTTGACCTTGCTTGCAGGAGAAAAATAATAGATCGCAAACACGAGCAAAACGGATAAGAGCAGTGCTGCTGCAAACAGTTTGCCGCGCACAGCTTCAAATCCTTCATTGTCGTTTTTGATCTCACGTTCCCGGAACAGCTGTTCTACGCCATTCGGGATGTTTCGGAAATCTTCAAGTGTTTTTGTCTTATCTAATCCCAATTGAATTTCTCCACTTCCATATGAAGATCAATGCCGAAACGGCTGCGTACCTTTTCCTGTATTTCCTGTACAAGTTCCAGATAATCAGACGCTTTTGCACAGTCTTCATTTACGATGAAATTAACGTGTTTTTCAGAAACTTTAGCTCCGCCGATCGTTCTGCCGCGGTAGCCGATGTCCTCGATCAGCTTCCACGCAGCATTGTTTTCCGGATTGCGGAAGACGCTGCCCGCACTCGGTTTGTCCAGCGGCTGTGAGGCGATCCTGCGTTCTCTGCGGTTATCCATCAGGGAGCGGATCTCATCTACATCACCAGGAACAAGTTTCATCTTGACGCCTGCAACGATCCAGTCGCTGTGTTCCTGGAATATGCTGGAACGGTATCCGAACATGCAGTCTTCTGCTTTGATCCATTCGAGTACACCGTCACGGTATACAAATACTTCTTTCAGTACTTCGCTCATTGAGCTTTTGTATGCACCGGCATTCATGAATACGGCTCCGCCGATCGTACCGGGTATTCCGCTTGCAAACTCCAGACCGGAAAGTCCGTGTTTTGCGGCAGCATATGATAAAGCGATCAGGGAGCAGCCTGCTTCAGCTGTTATCTCATCATCATTAAAGTAATATGCATCCATATGCCTGTCCAGGCGCACAACAACGCCATCGAAAGGTTTATCGGAACACAAAAGATTGGATCCTTTTCCGAAAACTTTATAAGGAACATTCTTTTCCTTCAGCATCTTCATAATGGCATCAAGAGCGATCGTGTTTTCCGGATAAACCACATATTTTGCCAGGCCGCCGATATGAAGCGTTGTCATTTTGGACATCGGAACATCTGTTTCTACTATGGCATATTCTGAAAGTTCTTTTAACAATTCATCCATGTACGCTCAGTTCCTCCATCCATTCAATCATACGATATGCAGCATCTCTTTTTCCCAGAAATTTTGCATGTTCACTCAGTTTTGCGCGTTTTTCAGGGTCGGCCATCAGTGTGTTCAGCGCATCGGAAAGCGTTTCGGCGCTCAGATCCTTTTCCTCGATCATGATCGCAGCATCCTGTTTGACAAGTTCCAGTGCATTCATGACCTGATGGTTGTTGGGAACATACGGACTCGGTATGAGAATTGCCGGAGTTCCGATAGCCGTGATCTCGCACATTGTAGTAGCGCCGGCTCTGACGACAGCACAATCACACTGTTTCAGCATCTGTATGCCGTCTACATATTCCATCAGATGGATATTCTCCCTGTCTGCATTCTGATATACATAGCTGTTCGCTTTTCCGGCCGCAATGATGACCTGGTAATCATCAAACAGCGCACAGGCTTCATCAATGACTTTGGAAACACTGGATGACCCAAGTGATCCCATCATCATGACAACGAACGGTTCATTTTTCAGACCGTACCGTTTCAGGATGCTGCGGTCAGTATCCTTTTCACAGGCAAGTGTGGCTTCCGGGTTTCCGTAAAGTCTGGTTTTCTTTCTCGGAAACTGCTTTAGCGAAGTTTCATAACAGCCGACGATCGCATCAGCATACCTTCCAAGCAGTGCATTGGCTTTTCCTGCATAGGAATTCTGTTCATGTATCATTGTCGGTATATGCAGATGATGCGCTGCCATGATCAAAGGTACGCTGATATAGTTTCCGAATCCGACACAAATATCAGGTTTTTCTTCAATCAGCAGTTTTCTGCAGTAACGTTCTGCCTTTACCAAAGACAGAAAAGATTTCAGCTTATCGCTGATCCCGCCGTTCATCCCGGTCATTTCAAGTCCGGTGAAACGGTATCCGAGTGCCGGGATCAATTCCGCTTCCATCCTGTTTGAGGAACCGAAAAAGATGATCTCGCAGTCCGGATATGTTTTTTTCAATATTTCAGCAAGCGCTGTCGCCGGATAAATATGTCCGCCGGTACCGCCTGTCGCTATCATAACTTTTTTCATAATCTGTTAATTTATTCTATCACAGATCAGTTTTTCTGAACTGACCATACGATCAAAACGTCAGACATTCTGACAGATAGCGATTATAGCACACATTACGTATGAAGGGCTATAAAGAAAAATGGAGTCAGCCGTAAGACTGATCTCCATTGTGTTTTATTCCAAACCGGCCATTCTGAATATGGCTTCACGCAGTTCGTCAATGCCTGTCCTGTTCAGGTTGCTTGCCGGATAGGCACTGCTTTTTGAAATATCCAGCGTATCGCAGATCTGTTTGATGCTTTTCAGCTGCTGTGAATAGCTGAGCTTGTCGCACTTGACTGCGGCGGCGATCACGGGCAGATGAGCTGATCTGGCAAAGTCGATCATCGTCAGATCATCATTATTCGGCACCCTTCTCGCATCCAGTACAAGTACCATTCCTTTCAGCTGTCTGCGCTGATTGAAATACGGCTCCAGTATGTCGGAGAATGACAGCACACTTCTTGTTCCGCCGGAAGCATATCCGTATCCCGGTGCATCCGTGAATATGACCTTCCCGTCAACTTCGAAGAAATTGAGCAGTTTTGTCTTTCCGGGCGTCTTTCCGGCATAGGCAACATTCTTCCTGTTTGTCAGCGAATTGATCAGTGAGCTCTTTCCGGCATTGGATCTGCCGGCAAAGATGATCTCAGGCAGTTCTGTATCCGGCCATTGGGATACCTTTGCGGCGCTGTTCAGAAATTTGATGTCATGATATTCCATCAGCGCACCAATGCTTCTTTCAGAACCTGTGACATCGTTTCAACAGGAACGAACTTGATGCTTTCACGGACTGTTTCAGGCACATCTTCAAGATCTCTGACGTTCTGTTTGGGAATGAGGATCTTTTTGATGCCTGCTCTGTTTGCAGCGAGTGATTTTTCTCTTAATCCGCCGATCGGCAGTACATTGCCTCTCAGCGTGACTTCACCGGTCATTGCAAGGTCTGCATGTACAGGTGTATCGCTCAGTGCGGAAACAAGCGCTGTTGTCAATGTGACGCCGGCAGAAGGTCCGTCCTTCGGTACGGCACCTTCAGGAATGTGGATGTGAATATCATGGGAATCAAAGAATTTCGGATCGATTCCGAGTTCCCTTGCATGTGCTTTCACATAGTCAAGCGCGATCGCAGCGGATTCTTTCATGACATCACCGAGTTTTCCGGTCAGGACCATGTTTCCTTTTCCTTCAAAGTAATTGACTTCGATGGAAAGGACATCACCGCCGAACGATGTATAGGCAAGGCCTGTGACAACGCCGACCTGGTCATTCTTTTCTTTGACGCCGTATTCGAAGATCTCTTTTCCGAGCCACTGATTGATGAGCTTCTGAGTGACTGTAACGCTCTTCTTATCATCGTTCAGAATCGCAAGTACGGTTTTTCTGCACAGTGAAGCGATCGTACGTTCAAGCTGACGTACACCTGCTTCTCTTGTGTAATGGCGGATCAGATAAAGGATCTCCTTTTCTCTGAGCTTGAACTGTGCTGCATGAAGACCGTTGGCGTTAAGCTGCTTCGGGATCAGGTGATCCTGGGCAATATGCACTTTGTCGATCTCCGTGTAGGAAGGAAGTTCAATGATCTCCAGACGATCCTGCAGAGGTGCAGGAATGTTGTCGAGATAGTTAGCTGTTGCGATGAACATGACCTTGGAGAGATCATACGGTTCTTCCAGATAGTGGTCGGAGAAGAATGAGTTCTGCTCCGGATCAAGTACTTCCAGAAGTGCGTCACT
>DMBB01000207.1 GCA_003446295.1 Erysipelotrichaceae bacterium | reverse complement strand
ATGCGGTATGAGCATGGCTCATATCCTATGGGTAATGGCTTCTGAGATCCGTGGAAGTTTCCTCTTTCGAACCTGATTATTCTCAGGCTTCCCGTAATGCTCAAGGACGGACACTCGCCCCCTATCCGTTTCCGGATTACATTTGCTTTGCTTTCAGAGGATGAAGATCACGGAATCCCACTGTCTCTGCACTCTGAAGAAATGCAAAGTCTGTCATTCCTTCAAACGCTTCCGGTATTGCCTTCCGGATGATATTTGCACTTCCGTTGATGTCTGCGTTTATGGCTGTACCGTCTTTTGTTCTGTACAGTCCTCTGCTGATCCGCTTCCCGCTGAAAACATGTTCTTTCCCGTCTCCGTATACCGGTATCTCATCACAATCAATAAAACTCGCCCTGCTGGTATAGGATTCTTCCTGCAGGATTACCCTGATTCCTTTTTTCTCCGCCTTATATCTGATCATCTCCGCCAGTATGCTGTGTGGGATCTGCACAAATGTCTGGTTCGACTGTTTTGACATTCCCGCATTTGTCTTCCACTGATCATTCTTCCCGATCACAATCGTCCCGATATTCCTTCTCTCACATTCCCTGATCAGATGTGTGCTGATCCTGTGCATCTCATCCCGCATGAATGCTTCTCTCTTTCTTCCAAGACGCATCAGCTTCTCTGTATGCACATTTACTTCCTTCGGATCATGTCCCTTCATCAGAATGCCTGTATACTTTGCCTTTGCTTTGTTATAGGACTGATTCACTGCTTTGAGAGCACCACCCTTGTACAGTATCGGTTCCTCACCGTCATTACTTACGAAAGCTATGATGTTGTCTACACCGAAATCAATCCCTCCGATATAAGGACGAAGTACTTCTTCTGTCTCTGTTTCCTGTTCACATACCAGGATCATCTCATATTCCCCGTAATACGGTCTGATCTTCACCTCCTTCAGTACATCTCCTTCAGGTATCATCACTGCCGGTCTTTCCTTTGTCTTCGGCAGCTTCAGGTATTTCCCATATACGGTACAGTCCTGATTCGTCATTGTGATCATTCTCTGTTCTGTCTTTGTATACTTCGGCATCTTCGGTTTCCCGGTAAACAAAGAAGGATCCTTGTTATATGCCGCAAGTGCCTTCAGCCAGCTTTCGAATTCACTGACTGTCTCTCTGGCGATTGCCTGGGCACTCTGCATCGGAAGTCCGCTGAAATAATCCGGATTCTTATTAACACGGAGAAGTCTGTCCATGAAGGCATAGCTGATGACTTTCCCCGGAACAGGTTTTCCGGACTCCCTGCAGGTAAGCATGACTTCATTGAATACTTCTTCCTGAAGAGGCTGAAGGGAATCACTTCCCTGTAAAGTGAACCATTGGCGCAGACGGAAAAGAACCGCGTTTCTGAGGTTCTTTGACTTCATGCACATCGCGGAACAGTAATCGGATAAAGCAGGATAACGGTTCCTGCAGATATGAAAACGAACTGATCTGTACATATGGATGTATTTTCAAAATAATGCATTTATTACATAATTATTATACCATATTCATATATGGTTGTTCATTATCAGAGGTGCTGATTATGCGGAAAATGACAGATGACGGATATTATCTCAACAGACACAGCTGCTTCCTTCTTCAATATCATATGGTGCTTGTCACAAAATACCGGAATCCAATACTGACAGGTTCAATTAAAGAACATGTATATCGTACGATACGCATGACTATGGAAGAAAAAGAAATCCGGATCTTTGAAATGAACGGAGAGGCAGATCATATTCATATTCTGTTTGAATGCGGACCTGAGATATCTCCTTTGAAACTGGCGAACGTACTGAAGACAAGGTCAGCCAGATTTGTCAGAAGAGATCTGCCGGAAGAAGTCCGGAAATTCTATTGGTCAGACAAGCCGATGTTCTGGAGTGATTCATACTTTATATGCACGATCGGAGAAAACAACAGGAACACGGTTGAAAAATATATCAGAAACCAGGGGAACAGCAAAGACTGAAATACAGGCAGGAACACCTTCGGTGTCATTCCATAAGGTGCGAATTCATCACCACCCATGCGGTGATACCCAGCGGCTCCTATGGATGGTGTCCTCTTCGCCGGAGGATAGAAACTTATGTCGTCGATTTGACGGGAGCAGCCAGATTGACCGGGAAAACAGGGATATTGATATGATCAACAATATAATGATCATCCGTTTTTACCGCAAATACATAACCGACTTCAGCAACATCACTGATTCCGAGATCCTCCAGAACACGGCGTCTGACACCGATACTGACTTCTTTTCCTTCATCAGTGATCTCAGCAGGCCGCAGCGTCAGATCAACTGAATCAGACATGAGCCATCCGTTCACAGTTGTTTTAACAGTGCTGAATTCAGCATGATCAGCTGTCTTTTCTATCTTCAGATTGACTTTGACAGTTTTGTCGCCGTCTTCCGGATCATCTTCAGAAACTTTCCGGTAATCAACATATGTGATCCTGATCCCGTTGTTATCATAAACAACTTCATTCACTGTGACAGGTTCATAGTCCTGCTCACTGACAGCTGTTTCTGCCGCTGCCGTTTCTTTGACTGCTTCTTCTGAAGCTGCGGTTGGCTGTGCAGGTTCACTTACGGTACCGCCTGTCTGAGCGGAAGAACCGCAGGCTGTCAATGACAACAGCGTCATCAATGAGATTGCTGCAGAAAACATTTTTTTCATAATCGTACGCTCCATTTCAAATACTATCTCATTGTATTCCGCGGTCTGTATATTTGCAGTATTTTTCAGACTTTTCCGCATCACCGGCAGGTTCCTCAGGCAGCGAACAGAAGACCGCTTCAGGAGCGGTCCCCTGTGCCTCATCTGACAGTGGTCAGAATTTTATGGAGGTGCTGCCTGTCAGAGCTTTTCGAGAGCCTGCATGCGTTCGCTGAGGAACGTTACCTTTTCGGCAATGATGTCGACATTGTGGAACTGCCTTCCGTTATGTTCATTTGTTGTGGACTGCAGTCTTCCCTTGATGCCGACGATACTGCCCGGTCTGCAGACTGATGCACACTCCTCAGCAATGCCTTTCCAGAGTGTGACATCGAAGATATCAGATGACAGTGATCCGTCTTCATTGCGGAACATTCTGTCTGCCTCGATCAGCAGGTGTGCGACGGTATTTCCTTTTGCAGTGGTGCGGATCTCAGGTGCTTCCAGCACCTTGCCGACAAGTACCAGTGTATTGATCATAATGCTATCTCCTTTGCTGTAAGAGGATTATGACGTATGCCGTTCACACTGACAAATGACTATATTTGTCAATTCTGAGACTGCCAGGCAAATATGTACAGGCGGTACTGCCCATATATGGGACGGTCCTGCAAATTCAATGATCCGGATAAAAATTCTGATGCATGATGCAATTCCTCTGCTCAGGCTCCAGATATGATCAAACAGCTTCTGAACACTTCACCTGCAGCATACAGGCCAGGAATCACTTCATCATTTTCATTCAGTACACGGGATGCGTCATCCGCATAGATACCGCCGTAAATTCCGTAGATGCAGGCAACGCCTTCCATAAACCCTGTTCCTCTGCCGGAAGGAAAAGATCTGCAGCAGATCCTTGATGATATAACGATCCTGGAAAAAGGCATTACATTCGAATGGTTTACGGTTGGAGACAGCTTTGACTTTGAAGCAGTGACCATCCGCATGGTCACCGACATGGTCAAATCCTTCTTTCCAGGCGAAGAAATTCATGGATAGAGTTATATCAAACAGTTTCCCGTTATATGGGAAGCTTTTTTGTTATTGAACGAAAAAAGGCGCAGCATCCAGGTGAATGATGATCTCTCATCACTGACTTGTTTGCTGCAGCCTTTGTTATTTCTGATCATTCCTGAGAACTGTCTTTTTTGATAAAGACTTCTCTGGGTTTGGAGCCCTGTGCCGGACCGATCACGCCTTTCTGTTCCAGCAGATCGATCATTCTTGCGGCACGGTTATAGCCGATGCCGAATCTTCTCTGCAGGAGTGATGTAGATGCTTTCTGTGCATCAATGACATATGCTTTGATCTCTTCATAGAGCGGATCAGCATCTGCTCCGACGACAGCGATATCCTCGCCGCCTTCCACGCCTTCCAGGAGAACAAATGCATCGTCATACATCGGCACTGCCTGAGCGGAAACATAGTCCGTGATCCTGTGGACCTCATCATCCGTGACAAACACGCCCTGCACACGGGTAGCGGCAGACTGGCCGATCGGCATATACAGCATGTCGCCGTTTCCGAGCAGACGTTCGGCACCGACATGGTCCAGGATCGTTCTGGAGTCAATTCCGCTTGATACGGAGAATGCGATACGGCTGGGAATATTGGCTTTGATAATACCGGTGATGACATCGGTTGAAGGTCTCTGAGTTGCGACGATCAGATGGATGCCGGCAGCTCGAGCAAGCTGGGTGATCCTCTGAATACTGCCTTCAACTTCTTTTCCGGCTACAGCCATCAGGTCAGCAAGCTCATCGATGATGACAACGATATACGGCATGAACTGATAATCAGGCTGTGACGGCGTGTTTCCATTGTTGATGGAACCATCCTTGACCTTCTCGTTGTATACCTGGATGTTTCTGACACCGCATTTGCTGAAGAC
>DMBB01000282.1 GCA_003446295.1 Erysipelotrichaceae bacterium | reverse complement strand
GAAAATGCGGAATCAGCGGAGCCGGCGAAATCAGAGCAGTAATAATGCACTCAGAAATCAGTATCATAGGATCAAAAAGGGAATCGGTCTATTCCTTATTGCCGGTTCCCTTTAATAACTGTCTCTGCTCATAGATGTTCATTAAGACAGAGATATAATCTGTCAGATCTAAAGGATCTTTTCCATTACAATCATACTTCACAAAATCTTTATATGACTGTGCAGTTGTAAAACTCCCAACAAGATCCGTGACTCGCATTTTTCGAAGATCTCTTCCATTCATGTCTTTGATCGACCCATCTATAGAGCAGCGTATCCACAGGATCATCTGTGCAAGAATCGAGATCTGCTGTGCCATGACATATGGCAGATCGACAGGATCCTCTTTAGGAATCAAAGGCAGATCATCCAGAGGAAGATCCGTGTATCTGTTTGTCATATCGTTCGATTCTCCGCTGCCGCCAGGATCACATCCGCATCGATCGTCGTTTTGCCAAGCTGCTCACCGATGATCAGCGCATCGCTCATGATATTGTCAATGATCCGAGGATTCCCTTGTGAATATCCATGGAGAGCGGAGATCGCAGCTTCACTTATGATACTGTCCGCACCGCCTGCCGAGCGGATCTTATGACGGATATATTCAGATACTTCTTCATCCTGAAGTCCGGAATATTCATAATGAACTGTGATCCTCTGTTTCAGAGAAACATGGATCGGCTTATTCAACGTTGAAGAAAGGTATGGCTCTCCGCATAGTATCAAGGCAAAGCAGTTAACTGTGTCATAATCAAAGTTCATAAGCATCTTCAGATCCGTAAGGATACTCGTGTTGAGATACTGAGCTTCATCGATAATCAGAATAAGTGTCTGCCGTTTCTCTTTATACATATAACGGATCTGATCCTTAATGGCATTGACTCTGCCGGACTTGCCATAAACATCTACGATTCCCAACGCCTCACATAACTGCTTATAAAACTCACCGACTGTAACAGTAGAAAGACAGGTATAGATCGGTTTGTACAGATTTGGATTCAGACTGTCTGCGAAATACTTCAGGGCCATCGATTTTCCCATTCCCGGAGAGGCAGTGAAGAGTCCGATCCCGCGGATATCTTTCAGATGGTTCAGGCGTGATGTCATCTGTTTGAAATCATAGGAACGAAAACAATTTCCTGCAGAATTGAAATGCTTATTGAAAGGGTCTCCGCAAAGTCCATAATAACTACTGCTCATATGTGGATCCTCCGGAAGTTATTTTGGAATAGTCCAGCATTCCGTTGTTTCTCTTCGTATGCGCATTCTCATTCTTGTTTGTCGGCCGAATCGGATACCGTTTTCCGTCAAACATGATAAATGCACTGCTCATGTCGTTCGGAACATACCGGATCTCAACTTTCTGTTTGATAAACTGCATCGGCACGTCATAACTGGTCTTATCGATCGACACAGTCGAATCCAGACGTACTTTTCTTTTGATACGGTTCAAAAAGCATTCCGTCAGCCATTCTGATGATTTTGCCTGCCGGATCTGTGTCTTCGTGTCCTGGTACCTTTCATACGGTGTACATCCGATACTGCTGTGCACATGGGTGTTATAGGCGCGAATATATTCTCTATATAAACGATTGTATTCCTCCAGTGTTTTGATCTGGCTGAAATCTGTGACGTAATTGAATCGCTCATCCAATGTCCTCCAATACCGTTCCTGCTTTCCTTTGGCGGCGCCGTCCCGTGGTTTGGCATGAAGAAGTACGATACCGACTTCACCACAGATCAAAGACAGCTGCTCATTGGAGAAACTGGCGCCGTTATCGACATATAGTTTTTGCGGTATCCCATACGTCGCAACCGCATCTTTCAGAACTTTCTGGAAATTGACGGCAGTATCTTCATAGAACAATTCTCCGCCAACGATCAGTCTGCTGTGATCATCGATGATCGAGATGTTATAAACTCTGCGGCTGATACCATCTTCTGTTATATACGGCATATACTTCGTATCCGCCTGCCACATTTTACCGAACGCATCCTCCTCGAAGGCTTTACGATCCTTCATATTTGGATTCCGTGCATCTTTCAGATCGTTATTTCGGATAAACCGCTGTACCGCACATACACTGACGGCATGGGTAAGAAGTCCCTCCTGGATCAATCTTTCGTGTATTCTTGTGGCATTGATGCGGGGAAACTGCATCTTGAGAGAATAGATTCTCTCGATCGCTTCATCGCTTAATACTCTCGTCGTTCCTTTATCCGATCTTTCCATTGGCATCAATGCATCAAACCCAAACCGTTTGTATACGGATACCCACTTTTCCAATGTCTTCCAGGAATACTCTGCGGTCGTCCCGTCCGGGAGGATCAAAGGCTTCTCTGTGATGCGTTTGAAGTAAGCCTTGGCACTTTTATCCGAGTAAGTCGACTGCAGAACAGGTGCAATCAGCCCGAAACGAAACTGTGCGATCATTACTGACTTTGCAAGTTCGTTATTGGCATTTGGATCATTCTTCATTATGATCACCTCCTGATTTCATCCTACAGAAGGCGTGCAAAGCGGAATATTAACGGGTTATGGAAAATGAAATACCGAAAAAACAGATTTATACGAACTGATGCAAAAATGCATTCTTATGATTCTGCAAGAACATTCGATGCGGATATACAGTCTGCCGGAATTCCCTGGCAAAAACGCTGAAGTCTTTTCCTGAGAGAAGATGGTGAATGAAACTGTACGATGATGTATCGATATTATGAAGGCCTTTCAGCCATATTTCCTTGTCTCTTAGAAACTGGTCTCTCCAGCGATACAGGGTAGGAATGGAAATACCATACTTAAGACTGATCTCACTGACTGTCAATTTTTGGCTGAAGTAGTCATACAGGGCATGAAGGATCATCATTAAACTGTGATGACGATATGGAACGATAACAGAAGGCAAAACGACATGTGAATGCCCGCATTCACATTTATAACGCTTTGTCCTGATCTTTGTTTCGATGATATTTCCGTTTTTATGTTCTGTGATCCATCGCTCATAGTTTTCAAGTTTTTTCAGGTGTGATCGTCCGCAGCTTGTGCAATGATCATCCGGCGATCCGGAATACCCAAGCAGTGTATGATCGATCAGAGACTGAATCGAGATATTCTTCTTTTCAATCTTGATTATCTGAACAAACAAATTTATCATG
>DMBB01000014.1:2984-6119 GCA_003446295.1 Erysipelotrichaceae bacterium | reverse complement strand
AACAGGTGGATCTTATCCATATCCAATGCAAGCTTCGCTTCTGATCCCATCTTGAGAGGAGAATCAGGAGCAACACGCGCTGTCATCTGTGTTCCGTTTACATCGAAATACAGGAATACTTCAGCACCGAGCATTTCGCGAACCTTGATGGTTGTCTTCACAACGTGATCCTGATTTGCTTCCAGGAATGCAGGGTCATCGGAGATGTTTTCCGGACGGATACCCAGAACGACAGTCTTGCCGTCATATCCGCCGTCGATGAGGATCTGCTTCTTGTCGTCAGGAACGTTCAGAACGTTTTCGCCAACCGTCAGCGTCACTTTGTCTCCATCTACTCCAACAACAGCATCGATGAAATTCATCTGAGGGGATCCGATAAATCCTGCAACGAACAGGTTGCAAGGCTTACTGTAGAGGTGTTCCGGTGTGTTGATCTGCTGTACGATACCATCCTTCATAACAACGATTCTCGTTCCCAGAGTCATCGCTTCTGTCTGGTCGTGTGTTACGTAGATGATCGTTGTTCCCAGCTTCTCATGGAGCTTTGAGATCTCAGTACGCATCTGAACTCTCAGCTTAGCGTCCAGGTTGGAAAGAGGTTCGTCCATCAGGAATACCTTAGGGCTTCTTACGATCGCACGTCCCATAGCTACACGCTGTCTCTGTCCACCGGACAGAGCCTTTGGTTTTCTGTCCAGAAGCTTTTCCAGATCGAGGATCTTTGCAGCTTCGCGAACTTTCGCATCGATTTCATCCTTTGGAACGTTTCTCAGTTTCAGCGCAAAGGCCATGTTGTCATATACCGTCATATGTGGATAAAGAGCATAGCTCTGGAATACCATCGCGATATCTCTATCCTTCGGTTCAACATCATTCATAAGAACGCCGTCGATCCTGAATTCACCTTCAGAGATGTCTTCCAGTCCGGCGATCATTCTAAGTGTCGTTGACTTTCCGCATCCTGAAGGTCCGACAAAGATAATGAATTCCTTGTCTTCCACTTCCAGATTAAAATCCGTTACGGCATGATAGCCATTCGGATAAATCTTCTGAATGTTTTTTAATGATAAACTTGCCATTATTTGTTCTCCTTTATTCGGTACTTCGCGATATCCATGATTGCAGTACCTTTGACATAGAAGGTTATATCTTCTGCACGCCTGTCAGTGTATATCACAGCTGACATGACCTGCTCTCCATCGTTGATAAAGATCTCAGTACTGAGTCTGTCTAAAATGATCCGTACATCCAGCTTTCCTTTGCGGTCACGGACGTTCGTCTGCTTGCTGACCAGTTTCGTTTTCCCCGGTCCTGCCTGGCTTCTGTCCAAAGTCGCAACGCTCGTCTGCGGTTCGTATGTGAACGCTGTACCGTGTTCTTCATCCGCTGCAAAACGTATCTGGAACAGTTCATACAGGCCATCTTCGTTCCATGTGGCTTCATCCGGCCTGATGGATATTTCGATATCCGCTGTCCTGCCATTGACACCATCGAGCCTGCATTCTTTCCGGTCTGCGAGTTTCACATTTCGGTAAATGATCTCATCTTCCCGATACTGCTTCAGTTCGCGCACCGGCCTTTGGAGGATCCGGTCTCCTTCGAGAACCAGCTCTCTTGGGATGCTCAGCTGTCCGTTGATCGGGAAATCGATCTCCCTGTTCTCAGCAGTCTGCGGATTTTGCATCCAACCGATCATGACACGTCTGCCGTCCGGTGTCAGCATGGATTCACATGCATAGAGATCAAATCCCTGTTCCAGCGTGTGCCACGTTTTCTCCGTGAACTCTTCTCGTTCTCTGTCGTAGTCCCCGATGATGCAAAGAGTCTCGACCTGACCCATGGTGCTGACGATGAGAACGTAACGGTCTCCTATCCTGAAGAAGTCCGGACATTCCCACATCCAGCCAGGCTTCCCATTGTTCTGGGCAAGCACCTTGACGAATTCCCAGTGGAGTGCATCGTCGCTTCGATAAAGAAGGATCTGTGCCCCATCTCTTTCATGGTGACTTGCGAGAACAGCTCGGAATGTTCCATCTGCTTCCTGCCACAGTTTCGGATCGCGAAACTCATGAGGGTCGCAGCCCTGCGGAAGTCCATCTGATGAAATGACCGGATTGCCTTCATACTTTTCGTACTTAATTCCATCACCGAAGGCCATGCACTGTGTCTGGAATCCGCGTCCCGTCGTATCTTCCGGGTCCAATCGGCATCCCGTATACATGATCACGTGCCTGCCCGTATCGATCGCGGTCCCCGAAAAGCATCCATAGCTGTCATAGTCATTGCCAGGTGTGAGGGCGATCGGCAGCCGTTCCCATTTGATGAGATCATCACTTATTGCGTGACCCCATTTGGGCGGTCCCCAGTTCAGCTCCTCCGGATTGTACTGATAGAAGAGGTGGTATTTCCCGTTGTACCAGCTGAATCCGTTCGGATCGTTGATCCAGCCTCTTTCTGGTGTCAGATGAATCAATGGTCTGTCTTTTTCATTTAGTTTGCTCAGTTTCTGATTCTTCATTTGCTTCCAATGATCTGAAAATCGGATCGTATATTCTTGTGCATAGATAACCCGGTATCGTCAGCCCATAAAGCAGTACCAGCAGGAAGATCCCCTGGAGGAGCCAAAGAAGGGCTGCCCATGCCGCCAGGATCAGCAGCATGACCAAAGTCCGCGGGATGTATCCCAGGGCCAGACTTACTGCATTGACCAGCGTTCCGCGCATGGTGTTCTCAAAACGCGAAAGCAGCGCAAAGGTATAAATGCCGATTGCAACGACACACAGACTGATCACTGTGATAATGATCATAAATAAGGTGGCGGCTTTCGCATCAACGGAATGCAGCATGACCAATTCCAGTCCCGCGAACGCGAAGATGGCTGTGAACAGGAGTCCCAGCCCCACGCCCTGTTTCAGGTTCTGCCGGAAGGATGTAAGGAACATCTTCCAGACATACGTTTCATCCTTTCGCACGATGTGGATCAGAACATTGTTCATGGCCGTAATGGCCGCGCCAGCCGTCACGACAGGGATCATGCAAGCGATCGTCATCAGATTGAGGACCGCCAGATCCACAAGACGGGACAGAAACTGCATGAGTGGGTTGTTTGCGTCAAAAAATCGATCCATTTCTTAT
>DMBB01000014.1:0-2806 GCA_003446295.1 Erysipelotrichaceae bacterium | reverse complement strand
GTGGAGTACGTTCCGTAGAATGCCTGCGTCGCGATAGGAATCGTATAAATTGCCTTATCTGTCAGTACAAGGCTTGGCAGGAGGTAGTCGTTCCAGAAGGCCATTGCGTCAATGATGGCCACTGTAGCGACAGTCGGTTTCAGAAGTGGGAAGACGATCTTCCAGAAGGTCTGCCATCTGCTGCAGCCGTCAATGAGGGCGGCTTCCTCCAGCTCTAACGGAATATTGGAATGTATTGCGCCATGGAACATAAATGTAGCCATCGACACAGAGAATCCCACGTGCATGAAAATCAGTGTGATCCTGCTTCCCAGAACACCGAAGATCCCGCCGTAAACAGATACGAGAGGAACCATCAGAACCTGGAATGGAATAACCATGGATGCAATCATCAGTGCAAAGAACAGCGTACATGCTTTCCAGTTGTTACGAACAATGACAAAGGATGCCATCGCCGAAAACAGGATCGTCAAAATGGTTGCGCTGAATGTGATGAATGCGGAATTCTTGAATACGTTCCAGAAATCCATCTTTTCCATTGCTTCCGGGAAGTTCTTCATTGTAAACCCATGTTCACCAATCAGTGCCAATGGGGATGATGTGATATCACCTTTTGTCTTGAAAACATTGATCAGGACAAGTAGGAAAGGGATGACGAACAGTATGAACACAACAATCAATACGATAATTGTGAGGATCTGACGTCTCTTTTTCTGCTTAGCTGCTAATTCGTTCTGATTCATTACGCCTGCACCTCCCCTTTCTTACCAATGTATACCTGGGCAATACCGATAATCGCACAGACTACGAACAGTATCAGAGCTTCCGCCTGTCCTGTACCATAATCCTTATATATGAAGGCTTTGTTGTATACGTGCATTGCAGCGAGTACCGAAGACATGAACGGCTCACCCTTTGTCAACGACAGGTTGACATCGTACACTACGAAGCATCTTGTAATGCTCAGGAATATACAAGTTACAAAGGATGTCCTCATAAGAGGGATCGTTACGTTGCGCATGGCCTGCGCCGGCGTACAGCCATCGATCATTGCCGCTTCTTTGAGGCTGTCGGAAACGCCCATAAATCCTGCGACGTAGATCAGCATCATGTAACCGGCGTACTGCCAGACTGATACGAGGATCAGACAGAAGATTGCGCCTCCTGATGACGACAGCAGCGATGGAACGGTTCCATCCGTGAATGCAGCGCCGATAGCGACGAATGCACGGTTGAATACGAACTTCCATACATAACCGAGTACGATACCGCCGATCAGGTTCGGGATGAAAAATCCTGCACGGAAGAAATTCTGTCCTTTGATTCCGCTCGTTACCAGATATGCCAGTGCGAAAGCTACCGCATTAACGAAAACTACGGCAAATGCTGAATAAATGATCGTCCTGCCCATGGAAGCCCAGAAATAAGCATCCTTGAATGCAGAAACATAATTCGCAAATCCTACAAATGGCTTTTCAGCAGAAACACCATCCCAACTGGTAAACGTCAGATAAAGACCATAAAGAAATGGTATGATGATGACCAGACTAAAAAGAATCAGTGCAGGACCGGCAAACATTAAAAATTGTCTTGATTTATACGATAATGTGTTTCTTTCCATTATATCCTCCTTCCTGCTTTAATTCTCATGTGGTTCTAACGTCTTTGTCTTCCAGTAAGTCTCTACGTCTTTCGCAAGACCTTTCCGATCACTCTTATTTGCGAGGTACTTCTGGAACATGGCACCCAGGATCGCATAGTGATCATCTGGACAGTAGTTGTAGTTTGGAATAAGTGCTCCCTTGTCAGCATATACCTTGACAGATTTGCCAAGTGGATCCTGAACAGGTTTCGTGATATTGGAAAATGCCGGAACCAGTGCACAGTCATCAACGAGGAATGACTGTCCTTCATCGCTGTATACGAGCCAGTTCAAGAAGTCCTTTGCCTGCTGACGCTGTTTGTCTGACGTGTTTTTCGAAGAATCCAGGAAGATGTACTTGGAACCGCCGCCAACCAGCATTTCGTTCATACCATCATCCAGATCCTGCGGAACCGGCATCAGTCCCATGTTCTCTGTGTAGTCAAATGCGCTGATTACAGACCAGTCCCAGTTACCGCCGAACAGGAATGCGAGTTCACCTTCTGCCAGCTTCTGCTCTGTAACTTCTCTTTCTGCAGAAATCGCACTGTCTTTGGAGTAGCTGTTGTTTTTAAGGGTGTCAAACGTATCCATCAAGGCATTGAATTTCGCATCCTTGGTCAGTTTGACGGATCCATCGGAAATACCTCTTACGAAAGCATCCGGGTCTTCTCTCTCCTCATAGACCTGTGCCAGATAATGTGCTGCCAGCGACCAGTCTTCTTTCATGACTCCAGTCGGTGATTCCATACCACCCTTTTTCAGTTCTTCGATCAGTCCATTAAACGCTTTGTGTGTTTTGTAGTCGGCTGGTTTGAACTCTTTCCCCGTTATCTTCTCGATGGCATCTTTGTTGTAGATAATACCTCGTGCTTCGATACAGACCGGGAACCCATATACCTTATCACCAATGTTTACGGCGTACTGGGTATCCTTTACCCATTTCTGATCGCTCATGTCGACAGCGTGTTCTTCCGCCAGTGAGTATACATCCTTCGCGTCAACCATGGACAGCGTATAAGGATTTCCTGATGCATACCTTGTGGCTAAGTGTGCGGACACTGTATCGGAAGAATAATACACCTCTACCGGTACACCTGTTTCTTCTGTGTAACGCTTCGCCATTTCCAGCATCTGATCCTGGATCTCCATCTTGGAGTTGAA
>DMBB01000095.1 GCA_003446295.1 Erysipelotrichaceae bacterium | reverse complement strand
AACTAAATATGGAATTTGGTCTGACCATAGTCTATAATGTCACAGTTTGATTAAAGGAGCTCAAAATGAAAAAAAAGATTCTAGAACCGATCACTATTGAGGACATTGCCAAATACAGGCAGCCAAACGGACTGATGTACAACTCAGACGGCTCCATTCTTGCTTTCAGCGTTATGAGAGCTGATAAAGAAAAGAATTGCTATCATAACGACGTCTGGACAGCCAGAAATGGTTCAGCAAGACAGATGACATTTTCTGTCGATGCAGTACCTGTTATGTGGGAAGATGATTCTACACTGATTTTAAAGAGAAACACAGAGAATTCTGCTGCAGGAACAACAGAATTATTTAAGCTTTCTATGGAAGGCGGAGAAGCTGAACCCTGGCTCACACTTCCGTTCATCATGACTGAATTCAAAAAGGTCAAGAACAGAACATATGCAGCTAGAGGATTCATCAATGCAAATGATCCTGATGCATATAAAGACAGCGACGAAGTCAGAAAACAGAAGACAGAAGATCTGAAAAAAGAAGCTGATTATACAGTTGTGGATGAAGTTCCCTATTGGTTCAATGGTGCGGGCTTCACAAATAAGAAGAGATCTGCTGTATTCCTGATCCAAATGGGTGATTCCGTTAAGATCAAGAGACTGACAAATCCCATGTTCGATACAGATTCCATGACTGTCGGAGACAAGAAGGTCTTCTTCAGTGGAAATGTAAACAAAGGTCATCAGTCACTGTTCTCCAAAGTGTACATGTATGATACAGACATCGAAAAGATGGAAACACTGTACAACAAGACAGACCTCAGCATCGGCAGACTGTTTGT
Organism: Erysipelotrichaceae bacterium; assembly: GCA_003446295.1. The sequence continues at coordinate 23,807 of DMBB01000095.1, read as the reverse complement.
AATGGGCTCACAGTTATTCGGGTTTGCAAGCGACATGAAGAAGTATGGTCTGAACCAGACTTCCAATATCGTAAGGATCGGCAGGGACAACCTGATTGAACTGAAGTATGTTCCGGAAGTTTCCCTGTACAGCAGTGTGATCGGCGACACAGCTGAAGGCGGTACATCATTTGCAGTTCTGAAGGAACATTACCTGACACTGGCTACAGTCAAATCACACAATGCGATCTATTCATTCGATGAGAGCTTCAAAAAGAAGGTCGTCTGGGAAGATGAGGGCATGATGTGCAGCATGACAGCATGCGAAAACAAGATCGCTGTTGTATATCAGGACTGGAACCATGTTTCCGAAGTATATGAAATGGATATTGACGGCAAGAACTTCAGACGTGTGACAACGCTGAACGATACTGCTCTCGATGGCAAATACATTGCCAAGCCGCAGAGACTGGATTACACATCTGAGGGCTACGATCTCAGAGGATGGGTACTCCTGCCTCAGAACTTTGACCTGGATCATAAATACCCTGCTGTACTGGATGTACACGGCGGTCCCAGATGCGCTTATGGTGAAACATTCTTCCATGAAATGCAGCTGTGGGTATCCAGAGGATTCGTTGTCTTCTTCACGAATATCAAGGGCTCCGACGGAAGAGGCGATGACTTCGCTGATATCAGAGATGACTATGGCGGAACTGATTTCCGCAACCTGATGGACTTCACTGATGCAGTTCTGGAGAAATATCCAAACATCGATCGTACAAAGCTCTGTGAAACAGGCGGAAGCTACGGCGGATTCATGACAAACTGGATCATCGGTCATACAGACAGATTCTGCTGCGCTGCCAGCCAGAGATCGATCTCCAACTGGATCTCCTTCTCCTTTATCGCAGATATCGGTGAATGCTTCGGTCCGGATCAGTGCGGTGCTGAATCAGGCTTCGGTGACAAGAATGTCGAGAAGCTCTGGAATCACTCCCCTCTGAAATATGCAGACAAAGTTAAGACACCTACCCTCTTCATTCACAGTGATGAAGACTACAGATGCCCGCTGCCTGAAGGAATGCAGATGATGCAGGCTCTGGCAGTCAGGGATGTTGAAACAAGACTCGTGATCTTCCATGGTGAGAACCATGAACTGAGCAGAAGCGGCAAGCCTCTGCACAGAATGAGAAGACTGCAGGAGATCACAGACTGGTTCGAAAAACACACTAAATAAAGTTTGAAAGCTTCCGGAAATAACCGGAAGCTTTTGTATAAAGCAAATGGATTGAATTATATATCATTGTTTTCAGTTTGGTGTATCATAATGAATTGTAAAGGAGGCGCATATATGGAACTGGTCAGATACAAAAAAATGAAAGAAGGCGAGGTCGTCTGCGAGTTTGAGACCTTGTGGCCTGATAAAGTCTGCAAAAAGGTTTTTGAACTGGAAAACCTGAAAATATCCGTATGTGATCTCGCTGTAGAAGAAAATGATGTTCAGGAGCTTTACCATGTCGATTCGATGGAAGATATCAAAAAATACGAAAAACCTGTCACATGCCGTTTTGACGGAACATATATGGACAGCAATGTAAAGATCCTGGTCGACTTCAATGCGCAGTTCCTGGCGGTCAGCGCACCGAGGGAAAACATCTGCTACAGTATCGCAGAATCAGTCGATTGGAACTGGGGAGACCCCGAGTAAACCGGATCACACAACATAGCCTGTGCGGTATATCAATACTGCGCAGGTTTTATTATGGCAAAAGAATCATCCAGCATCAGGGTATTCGCGTTTATACCATTTCTCAAAATCATGAATGAGTGACAGCATCTCTGTGGTAAATGGTGATAAGGATGCGAAACCGTATTCTGTTTTCGGTCCGTCTTCGACGACGACATATTTCACGTTTTTGGTCGGTGTAATCAGTTCATCCGTGCAGAATACGATGACGTTTTTGATTCTGATAAATGCGACATCTGCTGCGAATCCGGCATCTGATTCCATGATTTTGATCTGAGGTTCCTCGGTTGTTTTTCTGTAGATCTGCTGGGCAAACGGAGAACGCTTTGCCCGCGGAGGAAGAATAACTGTTTTTCCGCGCAGGTCATGAAAAACGATGGAATCTTTTTTTGCCAGTGCGGATCCTGCAGGAACAGCAGCGTAAAGAGGACTGTCAAAAGCTTTGCGGTAGGCAATCGTTTTGTTTTAAATGAAAACAGAGAGCATGATCTGCTCTCTGCTTTGTCGACAAATGTTCTGAATTATTCAGCGGATCTTATCTTCTGAATAAACGATATTTCCGGAAACACCATCGACTCGTTTACCGGTGGATATATCCGTTTTGTGGGCAAAGAAGGCATGGAATCCGTCATAATCGAACGGAATATGGTCATCCTTGCCGGCAAGGATCAGATCTGCTGTACGGAGGTTTTCCTCAACCAGACTTTTCGGAGACTCACATGAACCATGCTGGCGCAGGATCCTGTCATATCTGTCCTGCATTGCCAGTAATTTGTGCAGTGTTTCCCGGAACGCATATACAGTAGATGCTTCGGGACGGAACAGAAATGTATTTTCTCCGCATGCATCACCGAACAGACATACCCGGTCCTCCGGCACAAGCAGGACCATCATGCCTTCTGTATGACCCGGTGCTGCATATACTTCAGCAGAGCAGTCACCAAGATCAAACCGCATCCCCTCTTCAAGGTCGAGGAATGTTCCTTGAAACTGAGGAACAAATGCACTGTCTGGATACTGATCAATATCAGGTATGGTCTTTTTCAGAAGACGCCTCCTGATTTGAATATCAGACCTGGAATAATACAGTTCTATATCACGGCGATTCATATAAACTTCTGAAAACTGTCCGATCCCGTTTGCGTGATCGGCATGTCCGTGCGTAATGACCACCCGGTAAGGAGTCTTTGCGATTCCGTCAATATAGGATTTCAGATCACCGAGTCCGTATGCCGTATCGATCAGGAGAGCATCCTCTGATCCCTGAATGAAATACATGCATGCATCCCCTGTTCCGTATATTCTGTATATGTGTTCCGTGATCTGTTCTTTTCTGAATTCTGTCATAACTCCTCCTGGTATATAAAGGGAGAAAGGGCATTGAACGAATGCCCTTTCGTATCTTGTTGATTGAATTGATCAGTCGCCTGCTTCTTCTGACTGTACGAGCTGCTTGTCATATGCTTTGATGAACGGCAGCATGATGAACATATCGATTACGAACAGTACGAGCCAGAGCAGAGTATTCTTGATGTCTCCTGTAGCGAGGAATGCCTGCAGCGGTCCGGGGATCGTGAACGGAAGCGTGATGTAGAATCTGCCGACAACATTGGCTGAAGCCAGCAGATAATATACTGCACAGTTGAAGCATCCGCAGATCAGCATGGGAATGTATGTGTAAACGTTGAGAACGGTAGGAATACCGAAGATCAGCGGTTCATTGATGTTGAAGAGTGACGGTACAACACCTACTTTGGCAATGCTGGAGTTCTGCTTTGACTTAGCGAACAGGAACAGTACAAGTACGAGTGCATTGTATGTCATCCAGTTGCCGAATACAGTGTTCATGGAACCTGCGAATACATACGGCAGAGGCTGACCGGAAGTCATTGCTTCGGCGTTTGCAGCCAGAGCTGCTGTTGTGATCGGGCTTGTTACGACTGACAGCATGTTTCCGCCATGGATTCCGAAGAACCAGAATGTTGTCATCAGGATATTGATCAGAAGTACGGAAGGCAGTGAGCCTGTTGCCCTCATCAGAGGCTGGAAGATCGTATAGATCAGGTTTGCATAACCTGCACCGGTTAATGACTTGATGATCGCATCCAGTGCCATGAAGAATACGACGCTGAAGCACAGCGGAAGCAGTGCAGAGAATGTAGCTGCTACATTCGGCGGAACACTGTCCGGCATTTTGATCGTAATGTTTTTGTCACGGAAGAATTTAGCAATTTCTACAACCAGGATCGCTGTGATCATTGCCGCAAACATGTAGCCTGCACCAAGAGCACCGATCGTGATAGAAGCTGTTTCAAGATTGACTGCTCCGGATACACAGAGGTATACGAGCATTGCCGACAGCATATTGTTGATTCCGTTGAGTCCGTATCTTGTCGCAAGCGTGTAGGATACACCGCATACAACATACAGGCTGATGATGCCGATCGTCAGATAATATGGGATCAGGAGTGTGCCGATATGTGCGCCTGCGAATGATTTCCACGCAAGCAGGAATGCATAGAAGAAGTTGGAAGGTTCTGTAATGGAAGCCGGGATCGGCGGCTGTGCGATCAGGATCGCGAAACCTCCGATAATCGTAACTGTGATCAGAATTGCAAGACCATCTCTGATCGCTGCAAGATGACGCTGACTGCCGATCTTCATGCCGATCGGTACGATGTGCTGTTCCATCCAGGATGACATGCTGTCCATGAATGAAGTTTTAGTCTCTGACATGTTAATCTATCCTCCTGCTGAATATCTATTCAGCTTTTACAACCATAATGTAGCACTCGGTGAATATAAATTCAATACTTATTTTATAAATTTTGAATGGATATTCATTCAAAATGCTTTCCGGGTTCTGATAATTGCTGAATAATGCTGTATAATATAGAAAAAAGAAAGGCCTATTATGAATCTTCTTGATCAGATCCGTCATGTTTCAGATGAATTGACTCCTACTGACAAAAAAATAGCGAAAGCAGTGATAGACAATCCTGATGATTTCGCCCGTCTGGACACGTCAGTGATTTCCGAACGATATGGTTTTTCCCAGCCTGCATTGACCAGGTTCGCGAAAAAGATCGGATATTCGGGATATGCTGAGTTTAAGTATGATATTGCACGAAATAAAAATGCCCTTTCAGAAGAAGACAGAGCTGATACGTTCGCAACTGAAACAGGACTCCTTCTTAAAAAAACGGAATCCGAGTTTCCTGAAGAAAAACTGTCTGAGATCGTTGATGTGCTGGACCGGGCTCAAAGGATCTTTGTGACCGGTTATCACCGTTCCAGGGCATCCGCTGAACTGATGAATGCGGCTTTGATCAATTACAGATATTCCTCACAGGCGATCGCTTATGATGAAGTGTTCAAACTGGATGCGTTCTGCAGGAAAACAGATCTGCTGATCGTCTTTTCCGTTTCATCGAGTATATACGGAGGACTGATCAAAGATCTGGCGGAATGCGAACAGAAACCTGAGACCATGCTGATAACATGTTCCAAAAAGCATGATCTGGCAAAGTACTTTGACCATGTCATCGTTCTTCCCGACAGTAAGACGATCCATTCTTCCTATGCGTTGGACCCTGCCATTACAAATCTCTTCTTTATTAATCTGCTGTCAATGCATCTGCATACACAGCTGTAAACATTCATATCCCGCAAATCAAATAAGAGGCACAGCCGGCAAGTACCTGAGAGTCATCAAATACATTGCGGTTATGCCTCTTTTTGTTTTCGGACGGATCAGAAACAGTTATTCGTTTTCTGCGTTCTGCTGTACCTCATAATAACGGAGAATATTATTCATACTGCGGATGATGTGCTCATTCATGGCTTCCTTTGCCCCAGCACGGTCCCCCTTCTGTACAGCTTCCAGGATCCGGATATGTTCTTCTGTGGATTTCTGGTAATGAGATTCTCTGTCCTCCGGTGATTCACCGGTACTCGGGCCGTTCCAGAGATCCATCAAAAGATTTTTCATCCGCTTGTTTCCCGCTTCGTTCCATAGTGTCATATGAATGTCCTGATTCAGCTTTTCATAATCATCACGGGAAACAGAACCGGGATCTTTCTGCAGTTGGTATGCCCTTGCAAGAAGTCCGGAAACATCAGGTTTCTTTTCTGCAGCCTTCTCAGCTGCAGCAGATTCCAGAAGTGCACGCAGTTCATAATGATCTTTAATAAAACCTGCATCGATCTGATTGACGACCGCACCTTTGTTCATGCGCAGAGTGATCAGCCCTTCTGCAGCCAAAGCCTGGAATGCTTCCCTGACTGGTGTCCGGCTGACACCTGTCTGTGCAGCAATATCCGTCAGACTGAGTTCCTGTCCGCTTTTGATCTCTCCTGTATAGATTGCCTTTTTCAGTACTGATGTCAGACGTACTCTGACCGGCATCACTTCAAATTGTTCCATAAAACACCTCTGAATATTGTATACGAAATAAATTATACAGAATTCCTGCGTAAATGGCGTCAAAAGGTTGACAGTGGATGAAATGGATGCTAATTTTTACTTGCATATCGTATATTGTATACAATATTCAAACTGGAGGAGAACATTATGCATGCACTGGAAAAGATCCTTGCGAAAAACAGCGGCAGGGAATCAGTCAAAGCAGGAGAGATCATTACAGCAAAAGTTGATTTCGCCGAGATCAACGATCTGTATCTGCAGACAGTTTATTCATTCTATGAAATGGGCGGAGAAAAAGTATGGGACAATGAGCGCTGCGCATTTGTATTTGATCACTATGCACCGTGTCCTGATGTGAAGAGTGCCTCCAATCATAAAGAGATGAGGGAATTTGCAAAAAAGAATAATCTGCGTTTCCACTTTGATGTGAACTGCGGCGTATGCCATCAGGTCATGCCGGAAGCAGGCGTCATTTATCCGGGCATGATCGTTGTTGCGACAGACAGCCATACAACAACACATGGCGCGTTCGGTGCTATGGGTACCGGATGCGGCGCAACCGACATGGCAACGATCCTGATGACAGGAGAACTGTGGTTCAGGGTTCCCGAGATCATTGAAGTCCGTCTGGAAGGAAAAGCTCAGAAGGGTGTATTCCCGAAGGATGTAGTATTGGCTGTACTGGGAAAGATCAGGGCAGACGGAGCTGTTTATAAAGCAATCGACTTTACCGGAAGCTATGTGGAAGAACTCGGTGTTGCAGGACGTATGGTCATCTGCAATATGGCAGTGGAAATGGGAGCCAAGACGGCATATATGCAGCCGAACCAGGAAGTACTCGATTATGTTTCCAAAAGGGCAGTACGTCCTTTCGAAGTACAGTACACGGATCCCGGTTATGAATATGCAGAAAGCTATGTATTCAATGTATCCGAACTGACGCCGCAGCTTTCCTGCCCGAGCAGCGTGGAAAATGTACATACTCTGGAAAGCGTTCTGGCAGAAGGGGAAGTACGTCTGGACCAGGGTTATATCGGATCCTGCACCGGCGGCAGAGTTGATGATATTGAGGTGGCCGCAAAGATCCTGAAGGGAAGACACATTGCGCCGTATACAAGACTTGTCATCGTTCCGGCTTCAGCGGAAGTCATGCAGGAATGTATCAATAAAGGATATATCCAGGACCTGATCGACGCAGGAGCTACGATCATGGCACCGGGCTGTGCAGCCTGCCTGGGTGTGCATGCGGGCATTATCGCACCGGGTGAAGTATGCATTACAAGCACGAACAGAAACTTCCCGGGCAGAATGGGCTCCAAAGAAGCAAAGCTGTACCTGGCTTCACCGGCAGCTGTTGCGGCAAGCATGATCAACGGTAAGATCACTGATCCGAGAGAATATCTTTAATATGAGGAGATAAGGAAATGGAAACCAGATTAACAGGAAAAGTAATTGTTGTCGGAAACAATATCGATACAGACCAGATCTATCCGGGTGCTTATCTTGCGCTGACAGACCCGAAAGAGATCGGAACACACTGCTTGGAAGGCGTCAGTTCTGATATTTCTCCGAATTTTCCGCAGGGAGGCTTTGTAGCTGCAGGCAGAAACTTCGGATGCGGTTCCAGCCGTGAACATGCACCGATCGCATTGCTTGCAATGGGTGCCAAGGCAGTCCTGGCAGATTCTTTTGCAAGGATCTTTTACCGGAATGCGGTCAACCTCGGACTTCTGCCGATCGTCTGTCCGGGTGTCAGCCAGAGAGTAAAAGACGGATATACACTGACGCTTGATCTGGATGCAGGGACAGTCACAGTACAGGAAACAGGGGAAGTTCTTTCCTGTGATCCGCTTGGAGAACAGCAGAAAATGATCCTGGAAGCAGGCGGCATCAAGCCTCTGATGCGCAAGCGGTTCGGAAAAGAGTAAATATATTTGAATGTCCGGGATTATGAATATATCATTGCGGTTTCAATGTGAGTTCGTATATGAGGACTCTGAAGGAACAAAGAGAACATATCATGAACGGCTTCATGTCAGATATACCTGCCTGAATAATAAAATATATGTTAATGAACAGCCTTATTAAGGAAAGGATGTATTAGCAATGAAGATCACGAATGTTTATAAGGAACATTACCGCTGGCCGAAAGAAAAGCCGATCCAGAACGGAAAGCACATCTTTACGCATAACGAACTGAACCTGGCAGTCATTGAGACAGATGAGGGAATTACCGGATACGGAACAAGCTACAGTGTGGATTATGTAGACTATCTGAAGCCGTTCTTGATCGGGGAAGATCCCCTGAATGTGGAACGCCTGTTTGAAAAGATGTACGTTCCCAAATTCCTCGGCAGAAAGAGTATTTCCACCCGCAGCATCTCCGCTCTGGATATTGCCCTGTGGGATATCCGCTCCAAGGTCTCAGGCATTCCGCTGTACAAGCTTCTCGGCGGATACAGGGACAGCGTTCCCTGCTATATTGCCGGCGGATATTATGCAGAAGGCAAAGGAATTCCCGAACTGCAGGCTGAGATGGAAGAATATCTCAGCTGGGGCATTAAGAACGTCAAGATAAAGGTCGGTGTCCTGAGCCTTGAAGAAGACGCGAAGAGAGTAAAAGCTGTCCGCGAAGTCATCGGAGACAATGTCCGTCTGATGGTAGACGCCAACTGTGCATACAGGGCATATGAAGCGCTGGAATTCAGCCGTATGATCGAAGAATATCATCCTTACTGGTTTGAAGAGCCTGTCATGCAGGAAGACTATGAAGGGATGAAATACTTTGCAGAACACAGCAGGATCCCTTTGGCAACCGGAGAAAATGAATATACGATCTACGGTTTCCGTGACCTGATCGATCAGGCACACCCGCAGATCCTGAATCCGGATGCCTGTTCGCTTGGCGGCATCACGCAATATCTGAAGATCGCAGGCTACGCAGAGGCTCATAACATTGCCATGAGTCCGCACGGCCAGCAGCAGGTACATGTTCACCTGGATTGTGCTGTTCCGGGTGTCATTATGGCAGAATTCTATCCGCCTCAGTATGACGCTAAGATCTACGAATCCTTTGTTCATCCGCTTCATTTTGATCCGGAAACAGGAACTGTTTCTCCGGGAGAAGCACCCGGGGCAGGCCTGGATATCAACCGGGAAGTACTGGCACCATACCGTGTCGGATGATGCGAACAGTACAGCAAGATACAAAGTCAATCTGAAGACGACTCCCGGTACGGGAGTCGTTTTATAAGAATCAGTACAGATCGTAATATGTTATCAGTTCGATATCGTTGTCCCTGATCCATTGCTTGATCCAGTCAGATGTCATCATTTGATGGTCACGAACTCTTTCCAGAGATAAAGTCGTCAGATCCAGCAGATCTCCGTCCACAAACCCGGGATGACCGCCGATACAGACATATTCTTCCGAAAGCAGCTTTTCTGCCAGCTCCTGAATATCTTTCAGCGGATCTTTTGCCAGCTGTTCTGCCGGATCAAAGATCTTATTCTGAGATGCTTTGGAGGATACGGCTTTCATCATTCTCGGACTGCAGAAATGATATTGTTTCTGAATATCTGATGAATAAGGGATGCCTTCATCAGCACTGAGTTTGCGGATCGCTTCTGTATAATGTTCATGTATAATTGAATGTCCATGCAGATAACCCGGTTTCTTTCCGGTCAGTTCAATAAAACGATCATATTGTGCTTTGATTTCTCTGTATGTTTCTTCCCATGGGAACATTTCTCTGCGTCCTTCTTCGCTTTGCCACCGGGGATCACGCACACGCACACCGGAACGGATAAAGTCACCGTTTTCATCGACCAGATGAGGAATATCCTTTGGGTCTGATACAGGCGGCCCTGATACAAGATTGAAATCAATGCCAAAGCAGACTGCAGGATGATCTTTTATAAAAGAAGCTGCCAGCTCAGCTGAAGGCATATTTGAAAACAAGCCTGTGTTGCGCAGCACACCATTTTCGACAGCATCTATGATTCCGTATGTGACTGCTTTTGTGAAACCGAAGTCATCTCCTTGTACAAGTAATTTCATTTCTTTACCTTCTTTCTTCTTATAAATTCGGATTGACGAGCAAAGCTCTGCCTATTCCAATCAGATCTGCTTTTTCTTCTTTCAATAATATATCGGCCTGCTCAATGTTTTTGACTCCGCCGGTTAACAGTACAGGGATCTGTACTGCTTTTTTGATGGCTTCTGACTGATCGGAGAAGTATCCCGGTTCATCATGGTGTTTACGGGTGGTTCCTAAAATACCGCCGCTGACGCTGATCAGATCAACGCCGGCCTGTTCGAGCAGTTTTGCTCCGGCAACAGCATCTTCCAGTGTGCTTCCGCCCGCCGTATAGTCTTCGCCGCCGAAACGATATGAGATTGCGAAGTCATTTCCTACAGCCTGACGAACAGTTTTAACTACTTCAGTGATATATCTCATACGATTGCTGATCGACTGAGGACCATATTCATCTGTGCGGTGATTGGTCAGCGGTGAGAAAAACTGGTTCAGCAGATAGCCGTGAGCCCCATGAATTTCAACCCCGTCAAAGCCTGCCTTTTTAATTCTGGCAGCGGCTTCAGCAAACTGATTTTTAATATAATCCATCTGTTCGTGAGTTATTTCCCGGGCCTGGTTCCCTTTGTAAATATATTCGGATGGCGCATATAGAACCCCGCCGTTGGCATTCACGTTTGCATTTCCTCCGGCGTGTGAGATCTGTGCAAAGATCTTTGCTTTACTGTTGTAATGCACCATTGATGCGATCTTCCTGTATCCCTGAATGCAGGAATCTTCCTGCGCGGAAATCTGACCTTTTGATGCTTTCCCGCTGGTACAGACAAATGCGTGCTCTGTTATGATCAGGTTCACGTGAGGATTCATCGATCTTTCTGCATAATACATACACAGCGATTCATTAATGGTTCCATCAATACTTTTATTTGTTGCCATTGGCGGCATTACGATTCTTCCGTTCAGACAGCACTGATTGAATTGTATTTCTTTATCGTACATGTTGTAGGCCTCCTGGATTTATTCTCCTGAATTTGCCGGCAGATGTCTTTATCAGAAAAAGATAAAAAAGACAGGTTCTTTTTTCAGAACCTGACAAACGATTATTTTTCAAACAGAAGAATGGACAGATACAGCTGGATCATCAATTCATGATCATTATGGATATCAATGCCGCAGATCTGTTCGATCTGATTGATCCTGTACTTGATCGTGTTGTAATGAATATGAAGTATATCTGCTGTTTTTCTCATATTGCCAAGATTTTTGAGATATATGGATATCGTCCTGAGATATTCGGTCGCGTAATTCTTATCGTATTGTGCGATCCTGAGAATTTCCGGCCGAATATAGAATTCCGGGGTATACGCTTCAGATATCTGAAGCAGCAGAAGATCTGTCATATGCTGACTGAATTCGATCACTTTGTCCTCTGACGGACTGTGATAGAGCAGCTGCAGACACTGTCTGTACGCACATGGTGTAAAGTCATCTTCATCATACATATAACTGATTGCAGCTCTCAGATGATTTTCCTCACAGAATTGCCGGATAAATGACAGACCGGATGAATTCAGACGCTTATTATGATCCATTTCATTCAGCATGATGATGTTTTCATTTTCTGTGACTATATAATGACGCATTGGATTCATTTCCAGCATCGCAGCTATTCGTTTCAGCGGGTAGATGCAGTTCTCTTCTTTCTGGAATACGACCAGGTATTTATCCTGACGAAAGGAACAGCCGTAATTATGGCGCATGACCGTTTTTGCGGCTTCACGGTCTTTTGCCTGTACCAGCTGCCGAAGATATGAAATATATGTATCCAGATCAGATGAAACCATTGGGTTTTCGTAGCGGAAGATCACAAACAAAGCCTTTTCCAATGATCTCAGATCTTCCTGATCAGTATCCTGATAGGGATGATTGTAATCATAGAGTCCGATAAACCCCAGGAATGTATTGTCCATCATCAAAGGATGACGCATTGCATGATACCCGTTGAATAATTCCGAAATGTCCGTTTTTCCTTTTTTCAGAGCCTCAAGCGTATGCTGATCTTTCATGTCTTCCAGTATTTGATCGGAAATGTACTGTGCTTCTTTAGCAGCAGACAGAATATCTTCATTGTTTGTTGCCGGAGTAGAGGAATAACAATGCATGCGGAAACTTGCATCATAAAGACAAAGGGGATTTTGAAAATGAACGGCTGCCAGATCCAGCGCGTCCTGCAGTGAAGGCGCTTTTCCAAGCAGATCCAGAAGTTCTGTTTCAAATTGTGACATATTTCCTCCCGCTGATCATCAGTCTCACATGACAGTAATGTTCATATGTGCGAAACCGGTGATTAATCGTATTTTACATGATCTCCAAAGAGTTAAATACATTTCTCAGATTATCATAAAACCGGCCTGTATACCATTGATTATCTGACGGCGGTCAATTTCCGGTTTTCTGTATCCTGCTTCAAAGAGAGTGACTGCCTGTTTTCAAAATTTGAAAAAACATACCGCCTGTTTTTGTCTTCTACAGACAATGTAATCGCTTTTATGAATGGACATAATGAAAGCGTCAAAAGGAGAAAGCAAACATGATTAAACTGATGAGAGTTGATGACCGTCTGATCCACGGCCAGTGCATGACAGTCCTTGTCAAAGTGCACCAGATCAAACAGATCATTGTAGTCGACAATTACACAGCGACCAACAAACTGCTTCGCAGTATCTTCCAGTCTGCAGTACCCAAGGGAATGAAAGCAACACCTGTTACAGTCGAAGATGCAATTCCGCTGGTACAGGAAGCTGCCGGAAACGATGTCAATACGCTTGTACTGGCAAGAGTGCCGAGCGTCATGCTGGAACTGTTCAAAAACACGGACGCACCGAAAGAACTGAACATTGCCAGCGTCCAGGCTACCGGAGCTGACAAATACATTACAAAAGATCAGCATGTCACGCAAGCAGAGATCGATGCAGTCAAAGAACTTGGAAACATGGGCGTTCATGTCTACTTCAACCTGGTTCCGGGTCAGACAGCTGTCACGGAATGGGACAGTATCAAAGATAAGTTCTGAGAGAAACTAGGGAGGATAAATCATTATGACAGTATTACAGGCAGTACTGCTGGCACTTACAGCGGCAATCGTCACTTCATCTCCTTTGAATGGCGGTATGTTCAACCAGATCCATTCAAGACCTCTGATCGCAGCGTTCTTCTGCGGGCTGATCATGGGAAATATGCCGATGGCAATGGCGATTGGCGTGCCGATCCAGGCAATGTTCTTAGGAGCTATGGCAATCGGCGGTGTATCCACAATGCCGAGCTGCAGCTGGTCACTCTACTTCATCATTCCGATCTGCATCGCATCCAACATGGACGTTGAATACGCAGTATCCCTGGCAGTTCCGTTCGGCATCGTTGAGCAGTTCATCATCCAGATCAGAATGCAGATGAACATGGTTCCGGTAGGAATGATCCAGAAATCCCTGAACGATAAAAATGTTGATACAGCACTGAAAGGTATCTACCTTGGCTGGGTTATTCAGTTTGTACTCACATTCCTGATCGTTATCATCGGCTGCCTTGCAGGACAGGAAGTCATGGTAAGTCTTGTAAACAATATGCCGGCATGGCTGACAGGCGTACTCGGTGTCTTCTCATCGATTCTGCCGCTCGTAGGTTTCAGCCTGCTGCTGATGTCTCTTGTAAACGCACCGACACAGCTGGTATATGTGCTGTTCGGCTTCATGCTCGTCAAGGTCCTTGGTCTTTCAATCATTTCCCTGACGATCGCTGCTGTATTTATCGCCCTGCTGTACTTTGAACTGAGCGGCAGAAACACCGAAGAAGAGGAGGCCTGATCATGACAACATTAAGCAACGCTGAGCGCATTGACGCGCTGAAAAATGACCGCAAGTTTATCACAAAATCTCTGTTCCATTACTTCTGGGGTGATATTGCCTGCTTCACCATGATCTTCATGATGGCGCCAGGCATCATCGAAATGATGGCTTCCGCTGCCAAGGAACTCTATCCTGATGACAAGGATAAGCAGAGTGAACTGGTCGCAAATCATAACGTCTTCTACAACACACAGCCGAACATGACGATCGTTCCCGGCATCATCATGGGCCTGGAAATGGAACGTGCAAAGGGTGAAGATATCCCCAACGAGGTCATTCAGTCCATCAAGGCTGCTCTTGCAGGTTCATTCGCTGGCATCGGAGACTCGATCGTTCAGGGTATCCTGACACCGACACTGCTTTCCATCGGTATGGGTCTGAGCCAGAACGGCTCCGGTCTTGGCGCGATCTTCGTCTGGGTGGCATTCTGGGCAATTATGTGGCCTCTGTGCTACTGGCTGTTCAAGCTTGGCATGAATGCCGGTGCTGAAGGCGCAACAACATTGCTGGAAGGAGAGTTCAAGGATCGTTTCGTCAAAGCAATCTCCATGGTTGGATGCATCGTTGTCGGCGGCGTCTGCGCATCAACCGCAAACCTGAACCTCGGTCTCTCCTTTGGCGATATTCAGGTACAGGGATTCATGGATGGAATTTTCCCGGGCCTTACAACTCTGCTGGGATGGGTACTGATCTATTCCCTCATGAAGAAAAAGCAGATCGGCGCACTGAAGATGGTCGGATTCATCTTCATCTGGGCAATCGCAGCTTACTTCCTCCATATCATGTAATCGATCAATCATAACAGGAGCAGAAATCATGCAGAAATACAGATACAGTCTTAACGACAGCGACTATGTGGAATATCTGGCAGGTCTGGCAACAGAAAACAGAATCGTACAATTCAGAAGCATATTGTTTACCTTCGGAAGCGTACCCGTTGCGGCCTTGGCATGCAGGCTGTCGGGCGTGACAAATAAGTATGTATATTTGGGATTGCTGCTCCTGTTGATTCTTTGGATCCCCTTCAGCAAACGCATTGTGGGGAGGATCATTGAAGGCACTGCAAGAAAGAAACTGGAGAGGTCACCGGAAAGACATTATCCTGAAATGTCCGTCAGGCTGGAGGGCAGGAATATTACCGTCAGCCAGAAAGGACAGGAAGTAAACAGTCAGGTTGCCGGATACAAAACCTTCGGAACGATCATGATACTGCTGATGAACAACGGCAGTCAGGTGATCATTCCTTCCCGTCTCTTTCAGAAAGAACAAACATTAACAGATCTGCTCAGAGAACTGCAGGAGGCATAAACAGATGAAAGGTATTTTAGTCGCAAGTCATGGCACGCTCGCAAAGGGCATGTTCGAAACATCACAGTTATTCATGGGTACAGAAATTCCGCAGTATGACTATCTGTGCCTGAATGCATCAGATTCCGCAGAAGAATTTGGTGCGGAAATCAGAAAGAAAGCAGAAGAACTGGACAGCGGGGAAGGTGTCATCATCTTCGTGGACCTGCTGGGCGGTACACCTTATAACCAGTCCTGTCTGCTGCTGGAAAACCCGGAAAAAGTACAGCTGATTGCCGGCATGAATCTTTCGATGGTATTAGAACAGCTGGGCAACCGGCTGTCTGATGTCTATGATTTCGATGCTCTGGTACAGACAGGCACTGACGGCATTAAAAACGTTAACAGAATGTTTGAGGAAATGTAAGCTGTGAACAGGGCTGCAATGAAAACGATCATCTATCTGGATGAGACGTGTAAACAAACATTCCGTTGGAAAAACGCAGATTCAAAGCCTTTGACCAAAGAAGATTTCTACGATTATCTGACGATGACAGGAACACTGCTGGATATAGACGGAAAGTATGTATACTGGGTCGGTATGGAAAATATCGGCATACCTGCACTTCTGCGGGATCGGCTGTATGATCGTTTGAAGAATAAATTGACAAAAGATGCGCTGATCATTAACGGTACGCATACACACTCCGGTCCGGGCTTTATGAAGGCGGAAATGATGTCTTCCCGGAAAGCCGATGAATCACAGCTGTATATGGGCTTTGTTGATCACTGTGTAAATCTGATGACAGACCTGTTCTTTGAACTGGAGAAACAGCTGCGTCCATACACATCAGAAATCGCAGTCATACCTGTCGAAGGCTGCTACGGAAACAGAAACGATCTCTCACTTGCAGCAGACAAGGATATCAATCTGATCTCCTTCAAAGATGAAAATGAGCAGCTGATCGGTATGTGGATGGAAATGACGACGCATTCTACAGTCATTTTCCCTAAGAACCCGAAGATAACAGGAGATATGGTCGGCAATGTACGCCAGCTGGTTTCTGAGCATTATCATTGTCCGGTCATGCCGTTTGTCGGCTGTGCCGGTGACTCTTCAACAAGACTGACAAGAAAACGAAGTGATGATCCGGCTCTGGACTATTCTGAACTGATGCGGCTGGTAAATGACATCAGTCAGCAGATCTACGAGAAGGCATCCTTTGTACCGGTCGTTATCGACCGTTTTGAGACAGCACAGATGGAACTTTCCTATTCCTATACAAAAGATCCTGAAGCGATCAGACGGCGCCTGGCAAAACTGGAAAGAGAGATCCAGGAAGAAACCAATCCCCAGCAGAAAAAGATCAAGGGTGATTCAAAGATGGCTCTGCAGCTCAAGCTGGAGGGACCGTCGGAATGCAGCGATATGCTGATCGGCAGGGCGTATAACTTCGGTGAGCTGAAGTTCGGAGTATTTCCCGGGGAATTAACTGCCTCATTGGGATTGTCGATCATCTCACATCAGCCGCATGATCATCATCTTGTGCTGTGTTATACACCGGATGATGTCGGATATCTTGTGGAAAAAGAAGAATACGGCAAGAACTTTGAAAGCCTGACATCCAATATTCCTGTCGGGCTGCCGGAAGTCATGACGGATATGATCCGTTCAAAACTGGAAGAATTCAGTCATTGAGGTACAGAACAATGGAAATACAGTATACAGCCGTACAGGTCTCTGACCATATGTACCGGATCAACGAAGGAACAGGGGTTTCAGAGTATCTGGTGATCGGCAGCAGAAAAGCTATGTTAATTGATACCGGATTCGGCATCGGTGATCTGAAAGGGTTTATTCAGTCTCTGACAGATCTGCCCGCAGCAGTATATATCACTCATGGTCATGTCGATCATGCCAGTGGTGCTTATGGCTTTGATGAAGTATATATGAATCCGCTTGATGCAGAACTGCAGAAAAAGCAGTGCACGCTTGCTTATAGAAAACAGATGATGAGCAGCAGCGGTTTTCATATCAGAGAAACAGATTTTCTGCCCGAAAAAACAGACGGATTCAGAGATCTGAACGACAAAGATCTGGTGGATCTTGGAGATGTGCATGTACTGTTTATCCATGTGCCCGGTCATACCAGAGGTTCTATGGTACCTCTGATCCTGGAAGACAGAACTGCCATGTTTGGTGACGCGTCGGGTGTCGGAACACTGCTGGGTTTGGAAAACTCTGCAACAGTCAGTGAATATCTTGATGCCCTGACATATATGAAGACATATGAATCCCTTTATGATACGATCCTGCGTCAGCATGGTTCCTGCTGGTCACCGAAAGAACTGCTTGATAACAATATTGAAAACTGCAGATTGATCCTGGAAAGAAAAGATGACAGGATCCCGACAAAGCTGATGGGAAGAGACTGTTTCTGGGCCAGAAGGCGCACAGATACCGGCGCAAGAGCTGATGGCGTTGAAGGAAATATCTGCTACAGCGAAGAAGAACTGTAAGGAGGACCTATGTTTGAAGCATTATTTGAACCCATAAAGATCGGCCGACTGACAATTCCGAACAGATTTGTTATGCCGGCAATGGATACCTGCCTGACTGATGGAAACCACGTTTTTACAAAGCAGGCAGCAGATTATTACAGAGAAAGAGCACTGGGCGGATATGGTCTGCAGTTTACTGAATTTCTCGCTGTCAGAGAGGATGGTATTGCCAATCCGGTACAAGGAGGAATCTATGATGACCGCTTCATTCCCGGACTGAAACAGATCGTCGATGAAGTGCATGAGGCAGGAGGAAGGATCTTTGCTCAGCTTCAGCATTCCGGCAGGGTTGCCCAGCTGGAAAATCCGGAGCTTTCTGTGATCGGTCCTTCTAGGATTCCCTATGGAACCAACGGCAGGGAAGTTCGTGAAATCAGAACAGAAGAGATTCCGGATCTGATCAAAGCCTTTACTGATGCGGCACAGCGAGCGCAGAAAGCAGGCTTTGACGGGGTGGAACTGCATGGAGCGCACGGCTATCTTCTGGATCAGTTTTTATCCAAAGCATGCAACAATCGTACAGATATTTACGGCGGCAGTCCATCCAATAATGCAAGACTGATCTGCGAGATTCTCAAAGCAGTCAAGCAGACATGCGGAAATGATTTTCCGGTATCTGTACGTATCAACGGTGCTGATCCTCAGGAGAACGGCAATACAATCGAAGATGCAATGGTTCATGCACTGCTGATCGAAGAGGCTGGTGCAGATGTGATCAATGTTTCCTACGGAAGTCCGATCGAATCCTACTATACCGATGCCGGCTTTAATATGGATAATGTCAGAAAGATCAAGGATCTTGTACATATTCCTGTCATTGGCGTCGGCAGGATCAATGATCCTGTGCTTGCATTATCAGCTGTGAAAGGAAAATATATGGATCTCGTCGCAACAGGCAGACAGTCCATCGCAGATCCGCATTTCCCGGAAAAGATCAAAGAAGGCAGGATCGATGAGATCATCACGTGTACAGGCTGTATGCAAAGATGTCTGTATCGGAAGTTCTTTGAAGAAGGCTATGGTATTTCCTGTATGAACAATCCATTCTCCGGCAAAGAAGGCACATGGAAGATCACACCTGCAGAAACACCTAAAAAGATCGCAGTAGCAGGTGCAGGTCCTGCCGGCCTTCAGGCAGCATGGATCCTGGCAAAAAGAGGTCATACTGTTGAGGTCTTCGAAAAAGAAAACATGCCCGGTGGTCAGTTCCGTCTGGCTTCCGTACCGCCGATGAAAAGCGGACTTGCAAAGAACATGTCTGCGTTTGAGACGATCGGAAAGAAATACGGTGCAGTTTACCATTACGGTACGGAAGTAAACAGAAAGCTGCTGGAAGAAAACGAATTCGATATTGTTGTCGATACAACCGGCTCTGTACCGGTCGTACCGCGCATCGAAGGCATTCATGGTGATCATGTTTGTCTGGCACAGGAAGTACTGACATATACGAAGCAGTTCTCCGGTCAGAAACTGCTTGTGCTGGGAGCAGGACTTGTCGGTGCAGAAACTGCTGAAGTTCTGTCGAAAAACAATCAGGTAACTCTGGTCGATATGCTGGACAAGGCCGCGCCTTTAGCTCCTTCCAAGGTCAGAGCATCTCTCATCAGACATCTGGAAGAAAATCATGTCAGTTTTATCCTCGGCAGTAAAGTTGCAAAGATCAACAACGATGGTATTGCATACACAAAAGATGAGCAGCAATTTGAACTGTCCGGATATGATGCCGTGATACTTGCCTTTGGCGCAAGATCAAACACAAAGCTCAAAGATGAACTCACCGGAGCAGATATCATATATGTTGCGGCGGGTGACAGCAGTAAGGCAGGAGACGCCAAAAAAGCGATCTTTGAAGCAACACAGACAGCTATGCAGATATAAACAAGAACTCTGTTTCCATGGACCCCCTTTCACAGGAAACAGAGTTTTTGAGTGTTTTGAAAAAATAACATCCGCATATGTTTTTTGTGTTTGCAATATAAAAGAGGCAAAGAGCCACAACTGATCAGATCAGTGTTCTTCTTCAGCCTCTCTTTTGTCATCCAAGATCAACCTTTTTGAAGGCTTCAATGAATTCTGCAATGTAATCAGCTGTGGCATTGATCATTTGTTCGCCCCATTCTTTGGTGGCATATTTCGGATGATCTGCGCCTACCCAGCCATTATCCGTCACGTCTGTTGTGAAGCGTCTCATCGGGATATCAACGCCTTTGAATCTGACAGCCGACATACCGGAGAACGGAAGTTCTTCACTTAATGATTTCAGGTGCAGATCACCGATCGCATCGTAGTCGATCAGATCGGGATCGATTGCCATGACCGCAGCGGTTTCTTCAGCTCCGCCATGACCGCCTCTCCAGGGTGAGTCTCCTTTCCAGTCCGGAACAAGATCCCAGACCATGATCCACCAGTTCATCTGTGCAAGAATGCATCCCTCTTTCTGCATATCGACAGAAAGCCTGTCCAGTATGCTGTTGTTCCCGCCGTGTCCGTTCAGGACGATGAATCTCCTTGCACCGTGTCTGCGCAGTCCGTCAAGGATCCTGAACATCACCTGATAGGTAACTTCCGGTCCAAGACTGATCGTGCCGGGGAATACAGCAAGGTAATCGGTATTTCCGTAGGGCATTGTCGGTGCGATCAGCGCATCTGTTTTCGGCTCAAGTACTTCCAGGATCTTATCGGGGATCATGGTGTCTGTACCCAGCGGCATATGCGTGCCATGGCATTCCGTGCTGCCCAAAGGCACGATGACAGTGTCATGGTCTTTGAAATAGGCTTCTGCCTGAGGCCATGTGATGTTGGCAAGTCTCATCTGTTTACCTCCTGTATATCTAGATGATATTCATATCCGCTGACAGTCTTCAGACGGTAATTTCCGTGGTCCGGAACAAGGATATCTGCCTTGAATGGACGCAGCTGACGCATCGATGCTTTCATCATCAGTTTCCTTGCATGCATGTTATCCCTGTGGACATATGCTGAGACAGAACTGCACCAATGAGAAGCTGCTGCTTCTGCAAACAGCAGTTCCAGTGCTTCCTGTCCGTATCCGTTTCCCGTATATTCACTGCGGATAACGATGTCCAGTTCGGCATCCGAATCCGGATAGCGGTTCAGCTCTGCTTTTCCGATCAGAATGCTGTCAAGAAAGATACCGCGCGTCAAAAGCTGTTTGTCTCCCGCCACACCGGTATGTACAGCATTCAGATAATTCTTCGTCTGTTCTTCGGGAAGGGGCAGAGGCAGCTGTACCAGGCAGTATCTCTGGTTAACGTGTTCATACAGGTCCCGCAGCTCGTCAAGACCGGGTACGGGCCATTTTTTCAATTCAAGCATTTCAGATCTCTCACTGACATCATTATAGCAATAAGCATTATGAATTGAATGCAGTGAACAAGTTTTCTTGATTCCCTGTATTTCTTTCAATATAATAGTCGATGTGTTTGCGCACCGTCAGTAGCGGCTACCTGACGTATACCTAAAATAAGGAGAAAAATTAAATGAACACAAAAACATTCGCAAGAGTCGCCATGATCGCAGCGGTCTACACAGTTGTATCGCTCTTTCTGGCTCCGTTTTCCTTCAGCAATATCCAGGTAAGAATTGCTGAAGCACTGACACTGCTTCCGCTGATCTATAAGCCTTCGATCGCCGGCCTGACGATCGGGTGCTTCCTGACGAATCTGATCGGCGCTATGACAGGCGTCAATCCGACAGGAATGATCGATGCAGTGATCGGAACGGCAGCGACGCTGCTTGCGGCGATCTTCACATATAAACTGAAAGACCGCAAATTCAAGGGGATCCCTGTTCTGGCGATCCTGATGCCGGTCATATTCAACTTCGTATTTGTCGGGGCAGAGCTAGGATATCTGTTCTTCCCGGACAATGTCATAGTGGGTTCATTGATCTGCGGTGCTGAAGTGGCAGTCGGAGAACTGATCTCAGTCTTTGTCGGCTGGTTCCTGATCCAGGCACTCAGCAAAACCAAAATATTCGAGGAGTAATTTAAATGAAAAAAGTCATGGCGTTGCTGTTGATCCTGCTGATCGGTGTTATGGGAATTGCATTTCTGGAAGACAGAAAGCAGGTGCTTGAAGAAGAAACTGTGCCCTCCCCCACACCGTCACCGACCGTACAGACGATCGTCGTGACTATGCCTCCCGAGCCGGAAGAGACACCGGATTTCTACAGTACTGATAGTTTGCTTGTAGTAGCAAATAAAGCACATAAACTGCCTGACGGATATGAACCGTCAGATCTGACAAGACCCAACGTAGCCATGTCCGCTGACTGGACACTGAGAGAACCTGCAGCCAGAGCTCTGGAAGAGATGTTTGAAGCAGCAGAACAGGACGGCGTTCACTTAGTACTGGGAAGTGCATATCGGCCTGAATCATACCAGAGACAGCTCTGGAACAACTATGCTGCACAATACAGTCCTGAGCGGGCTGACAGGATCAGTTCCAGACCGGGATACTCTGATCATCAGACCGGACTTGCGGTCGATATCGTCCAGGGTATGAACAGCGGATTGGGCACGGATTTCAATGAGACATTCGAAAACACGCCGGAAGGCAAATGGCTCCGTGCACATGCACAGGAGTACGGATGGATCATGAGGTATCCCAAAGGAAAAGAAGATATTACCGGATATGCATATGAGCCGTGGCATTTCAGGTATATCGGAAAAGAATACGCTTCAGCTATATATGAAGCGAGTGAATGGGAAACATTTGAAGAGTACTTCAATGTAGAAGGCGGAAAAGAATATAAGGAATAGCAGCTTCATTGAGGCTGTTTTCTTTATGGTTCGTAGAACATGCATGAATGACTACTGCGGACATCGATTTTTACCGGCTTCAGACTCCTCACAAAGCGGTGAAAACGGGTTTCCGGGAGGTTATACAGTATGTGCGGAAAAGAACATGAAATCAGGTGAAAGCAGCAACTTGACTATATTCAAAATATGAGGTTTCCTAATACAGAGAAATCTGCTATAATTCTCAAACTGAGGAAGGTTTTAACATGTTTGACAACAAAACGGACTTTAAAAAAGAATTCAGTAACCGTTTGATCCAGTCTTATGGCACAACTGTTGAGGATACCCATCCTACAGACAGACTTCTGGTTCTCGGACAGATGATTCGTGACTATGCGAGCCTTAACTGGAAAGAAACGAAAGTCGCTGAAAGAAAACAGGAAGCTAAACAGGTTTATTATTTTTCGATGGAGTTCCTGCTCGGAAAAATGATGACCAACAACTTAAAGAACCTTGGAATCTACGACATGGTAGTTGAGGGACTTAAGGACCTCGGCATCAGCTATGATGAACTTGCCGGACGTGAAAGAGACGCGGGTCTGGGCAACGGCGGTCTGGGAAGACTTGCTGCATGCTTTATGGACTCTGCAGCTTCGGAAAACCTGCCGATCAACGGCAACTGCATCCGCTATCAGTCAGGTTTCTTCCATCAGGCGATCAATGAACAGGGTGAACAGGTCGAACGTCCTGACATGTGGCTGAGAAACGGAAATCCGTGGGAGATCCGCAAGATCAAGCATGCTGTAGATGTACGTTTCTACGGAAACGTTGAAGTATGGAGTGATGACAAGGGAGATCTGCATTTCCACAGAGTCAACACGGAACATGTACTTGCAGTACCTTATGATGTTCCGATGATCGGTGCAAATACGGAAATGGTCAATACACTGCGTCTCTGGGCAGCAGAGCCTGCTGATGTTTCCCCGCCTTGGAAGAACTATCAGCAGTATCTGTCTGAAGTCAACGAGATCTGTGAAAAGCTGTATCCGGATGATTCAACACCGGCAGGCAAGTATCTCCGTCTGAAGCAGCAGTACTTCTT
>DMBB01000159.1:887-6716 GCA_003446295.1 Erysipelotrichaceae bacterium | reverse complement strand
GCATTCTTCACGGTCGTAATATTCGTATAGTACATCTCCGCCAGGTCTGCCAGATGAAGAGGCTTTTCGGAACAGATGATCGTCCTGATCAGTGCATGGGCAAGCTGAAGATACTCCGGGATCCTTGTCATATATTCACTGTCGATGCCAAGCTGTGCGCAGAACTTTGAAAAGGCTGCCCTGTCAGTCACTTCCAGTTCACAGCCTGTTCTCGCTTTGGCAGCGATCTGCGCCCCATGATCCTTCAGGACTTCATTGAGCTTGATGATCTCATTTCGTATGGTCCTGTCAGAGACACCTAAAAGATTCCCCAAAGTTTTGGAGCTGTAGGGAATTTCATTATACAGTTCACTCAGCAAACGTTTCTGGATCAGGTTAATCTGGATCATAGTTGTCCTTTTGCAGATTGATGATCCTGCAGTCATCATACTGGGCAGCCATCTTTCTGACTTCCTCCAGTGCTTCATCACTGTAGACAAGGAAATCAGCATAGCAGTGCGCATTGCCCATTGCGCTGTTGATCACCATACCTTTGTTTTTCATATCAAGGATCGCACGTACATCTTTTTCAATGCTGATCCTGGCCCTGGCTCTTTCATCCTTTGACATATCAGGCGCGAGATCTGTGACAGCACTGTAAAGCCCGATGCTGCAGTGCTTCAGGAATTCATGTCTTGCCTTTTCCGGCAGTCCTTCTTCCTTCAGCAGGTCCGGACAAAGCGTTCTGCCCTGTGTCATATCCATGCGGATCTCATAGCTCTTTGTTTTTGCCTGGTAGTCACTTGACTGCATCAGGATCTGATCGGGATCCTGCCAGCCGCGTTCTTTGATCTCGCGTCTGAACACCTGCGAGAACTCATTCATTGTATATGCATGTTCGTTGCGGTATTTGAATTTGGACAGTCCCCTGAGAAACTGTGTTGTTCCGATGTATGCTTCTACTGCAGTCTCTCCCAGATAATCGGACAGCAGCATATATATAACTGTGAATACTTCTTCATTTGAAAGCTCAGCTAATTTATCTGTCTTCTCAATCAGCAATGTGACTTTCTTTCTTCTGTCATCGAACTGCGGAATGACCTTCACATCGGAAGAATCGAATACTTTTCCGCTGACTTCCGCTGTCCCTTTGCATGCAGGATGTGACCAGCAGAATTTCCATGTGCCGGAAAGATCCTCCGGCAGCATCCTGCAGAAAGCGATCGCTGCAGCTTTGACTGTCGGGATCAGCTGCGTATTGAATTCCAGGATGTATGTTTCTTCTTTCCTGATCTTGCTGAGGCGGAAAGCCACACCGGGAAGCACTTTGTTCAGCTGTTCCTTCAGCTTTGCATTGACATCGGAAAAATCATTTTTGGCGATCTTCCGTTCAATGGAAACATGGTTCTTTTCAAACCATTCCATAAATTTCTTTGTTCTGGTCTCAAATTCAAGCATAATGATTTACCTGTATTTATACATTATATCAGATCACTTCTGCCTGTCCCCGGCGAACGGACACAGGCGGAAATAATAAGGCGTATACAGTTACATATACGCCTTGAATAACTAGTTGCTGTAGATCAGATCAGGCAAGGAAGCCGATAACGGACAGTATCATTGTTGCGATCAGTACGATCAGAACCATCTTTCCTGATGTCATCTTCGGCTTTGTCAATCCCCAGTATACCAGTGCAACTGTAACGATGTTTCCGAAGTGAGGGAAGATAGAATCGAGCAGGTCGTTCAGGTTCTTTGTCAGTTCACCGACATTGAATGTCAAACCGAACAGAACTTTGACTGTTGAAGCAACCATTGCACCGACAACTGCCAGACCAACGATCTGTGCAGCTTCTGTCAGGTGGTCGAGCTGCTGTCTTCTGTCAGTAACGAAGCTGATTCCTGAATCGTATGCTGTGAAGAATCCCTTATAGAAGATAGCCCAGATAGCCCACTGTACGAGCAGAGCCAGCCAGATACCGATCGTGCTTCCGTCAAGAGCCATGTAAGCTGCGATAGCTGACATGATATTCTTTGCAAGAACCCAGATCAGTGAGTCACCAAGACCGGCCAGAGGGCCCATCAGAGCAGTACGGAGTGTAACTGCTGTATCTGTAGCATCCGGTGTCTTTGTTGATTCGATTGCAAGGCACGCACCCATGATGAGGTTGTTCATCCAAGGATGTGAGTTGAAGAATCTGAAGTGTTCATCATATTTCTTTTCCAGCAGATCAGCATCGCCATCATAGATCTTCTGCATTGCAGGATCGATAGCCCATACCCAGCCGCCGGACTGCATTGTTTCGTAGTTAAACGGTGACTGACGAACCCAGAGGTAACGGTGTAATACTTTCTTAAGATCTGCTCTTGTCAGCAGAACGCCCTGTACATTACTCATCGTAGTCATCTCCTCCCATTGCAGCTCCAACAACTGCTGTTCTGGAGTCGCGGTCTTCAAGATACTTGAATGTAAGAACTGCAGCGATCATAGCAAGCAGTGCTGTTGACAGCATGGACTGTCCGAAATAGGAGACCAGAACGTAACCGAACACGAGCCATACCCACCATTTCTTGAGATTCATGTACTTCAGAAGGATTGCAAGACCTACTGCAGGCAGAGCGCCGGCAGCTGTGTTCAAGCTCTTCATGAGCCAGTCAGGAATGCTTTTCAGCAGATTGTTGATCAATCCTGCACCTGCTGTCATACCAAGGAGAACAGGCAGTGTGTAGAATGTAGCCTTGAATGCTTTCCAGGCCCAGATCCACTTGCCCATTTCATTGAATCTGTGAGCATGTGACATATCGATCTGCTTGTGAAGGAAGAAGGAACCTGCCATCTTGGACAGCATATCGAATTCTGTTCCCAGTGTAGCGATCGGGATACCGATTGCCAGACCTGCTTCCAGACCCTGTCCTGACGAGATTGCGAATACTGTTCCGGTCAGAGCGCCAAACTGATAGTTCGGAACGGAAGCTCCGCCGAATCCACCGATACCCATGCCCATAAGGCACATTGTAGCGCCGACTTCGAGACCTGTTTTAACGTCACCCATAATAAGTCCGCAAACCAGTCCGTGGAATACTTCTGCTGCATAGTTGATGAGCTGGATATCACCGGAAACCAGTGTGAACAGCCACCAATACACACAGACAAGAATTACTTGAAATGGTGTAAACATGAATTATTGTCCCCTTTCTGTTTTACCCTTTCATAAAATCTTTTGTGCTGATCAAAGCAGTCCGCTCAGATCCTTCGGTGTGTTGTCATTTCTGAACTGAGCTACGATCGGGATGCCCGCATCGGACATTTCTTTCAGCATTCTCTTTTCTTCAGCATTGACACGCACTGTGTTGTCAAGAACGGTAACTTCGCCTGTATTCTGTGTGACGTTGCCGAGGTTGACACGAGGAAGTTTGACGCCGGCTTTGAACAGTTCGTAGATATCGCTGATGAATCTTCCGCACACATACACACGCTGGCTAGCATAGTTTCCATTATTCAGGTTTGCAGCAGCTTTGGCAGGAGCCAGAAGAGACATGTTGACACCGGCAGGAATTGACATTCTCTGCAGGTTGCGCTGCATCGGATCATTCGATGCTGCTTCGTTGACGACCATTGCACGGGTTGTGTTCAGGCCGGGGATCCACATAGTTGCGACGATGCCATGTACCATACGGTCGTCTACGCGGACTTCGATGATTCCGTTTGGAAGTGGTTCATATGCCATGAATACTTTCTCCTTTCTGCTTTTACATTTTCAATTGTACATCATCACACAATTTTGCGTTATTTTGTTTTTTCCGTAATAATCAGCGCTGATTGCGGAGGTATTCATTGAAAATGCAATAACCGGATACCATTGTCTCAAATAACCTTTCGTCTTATTCCGCATTAATGCGGAACATTCACGGAAAGTCTTTTCAGCAATCTGCAGCATATCCGTCCATGCAATAACATTGTAATGTCAGCGCTTTCAATCTTTCTGTCATAATATCTTCTGTTATTATGACAATTCATGATTCAAAGCTATTTTTAAAACAGAGTCTGTATCAGTTTTCCAACATATTCCTCTGCCTGGCCACGCTTCAGCTGGGTAGCGATCCCGTCATGTCCGCCATTGAATCCCTTGGCTTCAACGACATATGTTGAATGACCGTTGGAGTAGCCCCAGATCAGGCATACCTTCGCATTGGATGCGGATTTGATCTGT
This sequence comes from Erysipelotrichaceae bacterium, assembly GCA_003446295.1. The sequence goes on along the minus strand of DMBB01000159.1, from coordinate 2,526 downwards.
TTTCCGAACGCGCTTGCCAGTTCGCACGGTATTACCACCAGCTCCAGTTCACCCAGACGGATGATCGTGCTGTCAAGACAGATATGCACATGGTCGACTTTCATCTTGCGGCTGCATCCGGCGATCTCCGACAGCAGCCATTTCCTGTCATCAAATTCCACCGCAGTCTCAAGCTTCGCTTCCAGTTCCGCCTTCTTTTCTTCCAATCCTGCTTTATCGGTATCATAGTCAACGGTATAACGGAGACTGCGGTGCTTTACGCCTGTCAGATCAAGCGTACCGGTATCCAGGATCCCCGCTGCTCTGGCGGCAATCCCTGCAGACACCCTCTTCAGTTCGGCAAAGTCGTTATTATGACGGTAAAGACGGTTGGACATGTCACCTGCCGCACCGTTGCTCATGACAGGCTCGACGCCCAGATAAGGTGTCAGTTCCCTTCTGACGTTTCCCAGCAGATCAGCGCTCAGATTCAGTTCCAGCGGACTGTTGACCGTGGAATGGCAGGCCATATTCACGAAGGCTTCCACAACATTTTCTTCCGCGTCACGGAATTCCAGGATCGTAAATGTCTGGTCTCCCGGCAGGTCTCTGCCGTTGCGGTTGCCGTAAAAACCGATCACTTCATCCTGTCTGTACGTAACATGATCAAACGGTTTTCTGTGCGTATAGGCTTCCTCAACAGCTTCCATTGTCCGTTCAAATACAAGGTCCACATATTCGGGATCAGGCTGATGTTCTCCGCCTGCCGTAAAGACAGGACCGCTGTGTGTATGTGTTGTACTGAATACCGTCAGTTCTTCATCAATGCCATATGTCTCCCTGACTGCTGTTTTTACCCGGTTCCCGAACGTAAAATCGATACCGGCGAGATCAGCGTTGATGAAACAGAGTTCTGTTCCCTCCAGGTTCAGCACAAGAACATGTACTTCCAGTTCATCATGAACTCCGGTTGAAGGTGATTTGCGCATGGCGTGTCCCTGAATAGGTACCGGTCCCTGCGGTGTGATAATGCGTTTTGCATGAGATACTTCCAACATAAACGCTTTCCTCCTGGTTATTTTTGATTCACTCTCTTGTAAGTTCTATGATAAAAGCCTGCATGCAGAACTCTCATTCACAAAATAACTCTGTATTAATCACTTCCGAACATGAAAAAACCCTTCAGCTCAGCGCGTCAGGGCTTCTAGTCCGCATCAAATTTCAACGTGCAGGATTTCCCGTCAAATCCGGGATATGTTTCAGGGAAGATATTCCGTGTCTGTTCCATCCAGTATTCAGCGTTCTGTTCAGACGGGCTGTAGTGTGTCAGCCACATCTGTTTCGGCTGTGCTTCCGCAGCGATCTGCGCAGCTTCAGAGAAAGTCATGTGCTTCTTCAATGCCGCAGCATACTGCTTCTCGTCATCCCCATACATTCCTTCACAGACAAACAGATCTGCATCTGCAGCTGCTTCCCGGATGTTTTCACACGGTCTGCTGTCTGTTGTATAGGTGAGCTTCAGCCCTCTTCTGGGAGGACCCATCACCATATCCGGTGTAAAGTGACCGTCTTCATTGTCGATCTCTTCACCCTTCTGCAGACGGCTCCAGTACTTCAGGGGAATATTCAGTTCTTTCGCTGCTTCCGCATTGAATTTTCC
>DMBB01000159.1:0-741 GCA_003446295.1 Erysipelotrichaceae bacterium | reverse complement strand
AAATCCCGGCACATCAAACGCTTCTTTCCTGCCGCTGAGTTCATGTCCCATGACTTCAAACGGAATGCCCGCGACTACACAGAGCTTCGGCACGATCTCCAATAAGCCTTTCGGTCCGACGATCGTCACAGGCTCGGTTCTGCCGGAAGTTCCCATGGACATGAGCATACCGGGAAGGCCCATAACATGATCACCATGAAAATGCGTGATCAGGATCAGATCGATATCATGCGCGCTTAAGCCCGCCTGCTTCATTGCGATCTGTGTTCCTTCACCCGCGTCGATCAGTATATTTCTCCCTTTGTATCTGACAACAAGGGATGTCAGCCACCGGTTCGGCAGCGGCATCGTGCCGCCGCATCCAAGCAAAGTAATATCCAGCATAATAACTCCGTCAGTAATCATATCATGAACTGCTGCAATTCAAACGCAATTGTCTGCGCTTCTGCCTGTGCAGAAAAAGCCGGTCTGTGCCGGCTTATCTCTGCAATGTGATCAGACAATTGTGTCAGTCAGTTCTTAGAAGTTCTCTTTCTTGATCTCGAAGAATGACTCTTTGTATCCGCACAGAGGGCATACCTTCGGTGCTTTTTTAGCAGTCAGTGTATAGCCGCAGATCTCGCACTGCCATACAACGGGTTCTTCTTTTTCGAACACTTTGGATCCTTCAACGTTTTCCTTGAGTTTCAGATAACGTTCTTCATGTTCTTTTTCAACCTTGGCAACCATGTCCATCTGAGC
>DMBB01000154.1:1360-9233 GCA_003446295.1 Erysipelotrichaceae bacterium | reverse complement strand
GGATCGTGCATTCTGTCAGCGGGTATGCGGAACATGCATGGACGAATCCGAATTCCTTGTCGGCCATGCGTCTGCCATCGCCTTCCGCCGGAACGAACACTTCTCCGTCCAGAACCTGGCATCTGCAGAATCCGCAGGCACCGCTTCTGCATCTTGTACGGTTTTTGATGCCGGCACGTTCCAGTGCCACTGCGAAGGGTTCCAGTGAAGATGCTTCAATGATATCTTCCTGTATGCCTCTCATGACATGAAGTCTGAATGTCTGAGGCTTGAAGTCCTGCGGGTAGCCTTCCGCTGAGGCAATGTCTCTGGGTGCACCGAACACTTCCATACGTACACGTCTGGAAGGAACGCCCAGCTTGTCAAGCTCGCCTTTGACAAAGTGATACATTGCCAGAGGTCCGCATACAAAGTATGTTGTATCTCCTTTGGAGTATTTTCTGATGAGTTCTGCTGTCAGGAATCCCTTTTCTCCGTCATATGCTTCATCACCGGAAATGACATTGACGAAATGCACTTTATCGGACCTGATCGCTTTCAGCTGCTTTTCCAGAATGATGTCTTTCGTGGACACGGAACCGTACAGGATCGTCAGATCGATGTCCAGGGTGCCGTGTTCGATCTCTTTGGCCATGGAATAGAAGGGCGTGATGCCGCTTCCTCCGGCAAGGGCAACGACATTGCGGCTGTCGCGGAGAGGTTCGTAATAGAACTGTCCGAAGGGCAGATGTGCTGTAAATGTATCGCCGGCTCTGACATTTTCATAGAACCAGCATGACGCAAAACCGACTCCCGGTCTGCCGTTTCTGACTGTGATCTCGAAGAACGGATGCTCGCCTGTGCGTGCTTCAAACGGTGCGCTGCAGATCGAATACGGACGGGTCGTCAGCGTATCCCCGATCTTCAGATCGATCGAAACATACTGGCCGCACTGGAAGGGCGGAAGGACATCTCCCTGGTCTGCTTCGAATGTATATTTTCTGGCTGTGGGAGAAACATCTTCCACCTTGGTGACTTTGATATGCGTTGTGTCCGGATGAAGCTCACGTGCGACATCATTGATCGGATCGCGGAAGACAGCAGTTTCGGAACCGCTGCTGATGAGTTCACGGCGTGCCTTGACGACACGGGAGGAACCGAGAACATCCTGCAGAAAACCATTGATCTTCATTTTATTTTGCCTCCTTCTTCATCTCTTCCAGGATCATTTTTGCGGCGATCTTGCCGTTGTTGATGTTGCATGCCATGCCATCGCCTACCAGCTGATGGCTCGCGCATCCGACCAGGCCTTTGATCCACATTTCCTTTTCAACATCCTCCAGTCTTGCGACAACGGAGTTGTTCATGGAATGCTGGTAGCCGTAGATGCCGCCAAGATATGATTTCGCATAATGAGCGATCGTCATCGGAGATTCGATCTCGATCTCTTCGATATGTTCCAGCAGATCGACGCCGAGATATTCCGAAACCTGTTCGATCATCTGCTTCGCAACAGAGCGCTTCATGTCCTGATATTCATCAGCTGTAATATCCATGAACGCTTCCGGCAGAGGCAGGAATGTGATGGAAAGCGATGTCTTTCCTTCCGGTACTGCATCGGGATTTGCGTAGTTCAGACAGATGGTCGTCAGATTGGACCAGTTCCCGAGCTTTCTGCCCTGTTTCCAGAAGACGTCCGTATCAAAGGGGATATTGCTGGAGAATACGGAATAATCATTGATGTTGAGCTCTTCCGGCCGTTTGTCCAGCTGCATGACGACACTAAATGTCGTAACGCCCATCGGCATTGCATTGGCATACTTTCTTGCCATGACAGGAACTTCTGACTGCGGCTCGATCATCTTCGCATATACGACATTCGGATAAGGTGCGCTGGCAATGTAGTCACAATGGATCTCATCTCCACGCTTTGTCCTGACGCCGTATACATGATTGTTTCTGACAAGGATCTTTTCAACATCCTGGCAGTATTCATACTGCACACCGAGCTCTTCGCATCGTTTTGCCATTGCGGCGGACATCTCGTGAGAGAATCCTTTCGCAACAAAACTGCCGCCGAGCAGGTAGTCGGCCATCAGGAAGGAATAGATCGTGAACGGGAGCGTGCTGATCGGCTGACCGACATAGATCCAGTAAGCAGACAGGATATGCTTGACGTCATCGGACAGATGGAATGCCTTGTCCATGACTTCCTGTGCGCTGTAGCCTGCTGTCTTTGTCAGCGGTTCATGCTTCAGCAGCAGAGTCAGCTTGGATGCTGTGTTTTCGTTCAGGAAGAGCACGGATTCATAAACGCTCTTGCATGTTTCCAGAAGACGGTTGACCTCGTCTCTTGAACCCGGATACTGCGCTTCGATCTCATCAGCTGCGATCCAGGTGCCGTCATCCCTTCTGCCGGGGTGGATGACGATGTCAATGCTGTCTTTGGGTGAGAGCAGTCTGTAAGCTTCGGGCACTCTCAGCCAGTTGATCCTGACGCCCATCTCATCCAGGTACTGACGGATGAACAAAGGACGTTTCTCAGGTCCGATGGACATCATTTCATGCAGAGTCGCTTCCATTTCAATGCCGCTGCGCACGAATGATGTTGCCAGACCGCCGGGCAGATTGTGCCGTTCAAGGATCAGAACGGATTTTCCTTCTGATGCCAGCTTCATGGCACAGCTCATTCCGGCAAGTGCTCCGCCGATGACAATGACATCGTATTTGTCTTTGTAGAAAGCCATGATAACCTCCATATACAGTATGATTGGTTTAACCACCAATATTATAGGAGAGCCGCCTCATCGGGGTCAATCATGTCGATTGAACTGAGGGTGCAGTTATGATACTCTTTCTGTGTTGCTGAGAGGAAATATATGGATATCGGAGTCATCAAAACACCAACCGTCAGGAACCTTCTTGTCGAAAGAATTGCAGAAATGATCATCAAAGGAGAACTGATGCCCGGTGACCGGCTGCCGACAGAACGTGAACTGGCTGCCCGGACAAAAGTCTCCAAGTCTGCCGTCCATCTGGCCATGGCAGATCTGGAACGCATGGGTTTTGTCGTTACCAACCAGAGACACGGCACATATGTGGCAGACTTTGCGAAAACAGGCAATATCGAAACGCTCAACATGATCATCCGGATCAGCGGTGAAAGCTTCGGCGGCAGGCGTATCCAGGACATGCTTGAAATGCGCATGGCGCTGGAAGGAAAAGCGATCGAACTGCTTGCACAGCGCAATGACTGCGACTTATCCGAACTGAAGAACATTCTGGCGGAAGCCGAAGCGTATGTGCAGAGTGAGCGCGTGATCCCCAATCAGCTTGCAAAGATCTTCTTCAGGTTCCATCATCAGGTCTGCGTCAGTTCCGGCAACTTTATCCTGCCGCTGCTGTTCAACTCATTTGATTACGTCACCCTGACATTCTGGGAACGTGCGATCCGCAGTCTTGGTGCTCCTGTATGCACGGAACTGCTGCACGGCATGTATGACACACTGGAGCAGCGTGATCCCGAAGCCAGCAAACAATATCTGCTGAAAGAATTTGAACAGTTCCTGAACACGGAACGATCCGAATAATAAAACAACAGGCTGCCGTCCGGCAGCCTGTGTGCTTGTTTAAAGGAAAGATCAGAAGAAACGGTCTACGAGTTCTCTGGAGTACTCAGCTGTTTCGTCCATGTCACCGAAGGACATGATCTCACCGGCATAATATGTATCATACTTGCCCTGCATTGCTTCGACTTTGTCATACCAGCCATCAGCGTAGTCTTTTGTGAAGACATGCGGGAAGTAATACCAGGACTTCTCATTGACAACAGCGGATGCGGGGTTGCCCATATCCTGCAGATCACACAGAACAGTCTGTTTGCACTGTTCATAAGGGATCTCAGGCTTGTCCTTGTGCTTTCTGAGCGCATATGTTGTGATGACCTGGTTGACTTCATCTCTCCATCTTCTGTAATAGACCATCAGATGACCGTAGCGTTCCGGTGTCATGTTGTCAAATACATAGTAGGAGATCTCCGGATGATCTTCCGGCTTTGTTTCGACTGCGAGAACATCATAGCGTTCGTAGTCGATCTTGGAGAAGAAGTTTTTCTCGTCTTCACGTGCGTCAGCGTATTCAGGGAAGAACTGCAGAGGTGCAGTAACGATCAGCTTGTCATATTCTTCAACTGCTCCGTTGACTGTAATATATACCTTGCCGTCTTTTCTTTCGACTTTTGTGATGTCGCTGTTGAGGCGTGCATGGTTCTTCAGCTTGGCATTCAGGGATTCCCAAATGAACTGTGTTCCTTCCTTCCATGTCCAAAGGTTGATGTTGACAAAGTTCATCGTTGTCTGGAAATCGAGGTATTTCAGAACGTATGCTGCAGGGATCTCATCAAAGTAGCCGTATCCGAATGATGTGAAGGGGCCGATCCAGATCTCCTGAACCAGGTCAACGCCGTTCAGCTTGCAGAAATCTTTGAAGGGAAGCGCCAGGTCTTTCAGGTTCGGGTTTTCACCGGATACCTTTTCACGGCCCGGAGTAACAGCATAGCCGTCATAACGGCCCTGGGCAACGCCTCTGTGTCCGTTGACATCATATCCCTTGTATTTTGTTTCGAGGAGTTCAGCGAACTTCTTCATCTGGTTCTTCATCTTCAGCAGATGAGGAGCTCTGAGGATGTTGGCTTTCGGGTTGAACGGTTCGATGACTTTGCCGTGCTTGTCCTTGTAGTTGCGGTTCAGCTTCGGTCCGTCATGTGTGATGCCGCAGAATTCTTCAACGTCATGTACTGCATAGTAGGAAGGCACGCCCATGATAGCACCCATCTCATAACGTCTGCCGTTATAGTGAGGGGAATGGCATTTGCCGCCGACATGATCGTTTCTTTCCAGGATCGTATAGTTCTCGTATCCCTTCTGTTCGAGGTACATACCTGCTGACAGACCTGCAGGACCGGCACCGATAATGGCGATCTTGATGTTTTTGTCCATTATATTCTTTCCTCCGATAAATTGGTTAAACCACCATAAGAATTATAGAACGGTTTGTTAAATTTTGCACGAATATGTTATCATCTTTTCAGAGGAACCGGATATGACAATCAGATACAGGGATTTTGAAGACCTTCTGATCAGACAGGCTGAGCATCATGGAACCAGGACCGCATTTCTGAAGGATGGTCCTGAGCGTATTACATACGGACAGTTTTATCAGGATGTCCTGGCATGCCGCGACAGGTATGCCGAAGAATCCTTTACCTGTCTGGGTATTCTGGCAGACGGAAGCTATGAATGCATCCTGGCGCTGTTTTCGGCTGTGCTTGCCGGAAAACAGATCGTCATGCTGGACAGACAGATGAGCCCGGAACAGCTGATCCCGCTGATCGCATATACGGACATTGATCAGCTGTGGGGAGAAGAAACGGTCGTGTCCGCGTGCAGGGATGCGCTGACTGTCGGCGTCAGAGATGGTGCCGGGAAGATCCTCTTTTTTACGAGCGGCACAACAGAACGTGCTAAGGCAGTCGTGCTGAGCGATGCATCGCTGATGCAGAGCGCTTATAACGGAAGCTGTATGCTGGAGCTTAAGGAGGATGACATCCTGCTGAATGTACTGCCGCTGTCACATGTATTCGGATTTGTATGCGGTCTGCTGTGGGGACTGTCCTGCGGGGCATGCGTTGCGCTTGGCAGAGGCCCGCGTCATTACATTGATGACTGCAGTTATTTCCGGCCGACTGCCGTCTCGCTGGTTCCCAGTCTGCTTGGATTCCTGCTGCAGCACCGTCTGCTGAATGAGGAACTCGGGCTGATCCTGGTCGGAGCAGGACCGTGCAGCGAGCAGCTGATATCTGCTGTCAAAGAGAAGGGGATCCGTCTTGCCTGCGGCTATGGTCTGACGGAAACAAGCTCCGGCGTTGCGATCAGCACATCCGGTGATCCCGGTGCGATGGCAGTCTGCCCGGATGATACGATCGTCCTTGCGGATGACGGAGAGATCCTGATCAGTGCTCCGACATGCATGATGCAGGGCTACTACAAACGCGAAGCGGATACGGAAGCCGTTCTGAAAGACGGGATCCTGCATACGGGGGATCTCGGAAAATTTGATGAAAACGGGCTGCTGCATATTACCGGAAGGAAGAAAGAGATCCTTGTTCTGCCGGACGGCACAAAGATCTTCCTGCCGGAATATGAAGCAACGATCAGAAATACACTGCATACAGATGATGTATGCCTGGTGCTCAGGAACAGCAGGCTTGTGCTTGTCCTGGGCAGGACCGATATGAGCAGTGAAGCAGTCAGTGAAGCGCTGCGGGAAACGATGAAGCAGGTTCCCAGAGGACACCGTTTCACGGATGTGATCATACTGGGTCATGAACTGCCGAAAACTGCAACAGGCAAGATCCGACGCTGGGAAGTCGGGAAGGAGATTGAGAAATGACAAGAGAAGCAGTACTGGAAACAGCCAGAAAGATCATCCGTGACAATGTGCCGGATATGTTCGGCGAGGAACTGGAAGAAACGACTGTTCTGAACGAAAAGGGGAATGTTGACTCCATGGGATTCATCCTTGTCCTGACAAAGCTGGAAGGCGAGCTTGGCTGCCGGATCCCGGACAGCGAATGGGATAAAATATCCACGCTTGGCGACCTCGCAGATCTTGCAATGAAATACATGCCTGAGGCAGCGAAATGACATATTCCGTCCGGTATACACTGAAAAACAAAGATGTAAACCTGCACAGAAAGCTGAGAACTTCAGCGCTGTTTGAGCTTCTTCAGGAAGCCTCCATCGCACATACGGAAGAACTCGGGATGGGCAGGGAAATGACCCTGGACCGAGGCTTTCTCTGGGTGGTGCTTCAGCAGCGCGCAGACATTGCACGGATGCCGGAATACGGTGAGACGATCACCATTGAGACATGGCCGGGCGCAACGATGCATGTGCTCTTCCCCCGTTATTACCGGGTGAAGGATGCGCATGATGAAGTCCTGATCACAGGCAGCGCGGTATGGGCGCTTCTGGATGAGCAGACGCGCCGTATGATCTTTCCTGACAGGAACGGCATCATCATCGAAGGAGAAACAACAGGCTATGAGATCGATCTGCCCCTTCCCCTGAAGCGCGCTGAAACAGACCGTCAGTATTCATATACGGTCCGGTTCTGCGATTGTGATCTGAACGGGCATATGAACAATACGCATTACTTTGATCTGTGTGAAAATCTGCTGGAACATCCCTCGCAGGGAAAGGACCCTGTGAGGATCGTGACGGAATATGCGCAGGAAGCCAGATACAGTGAGGATATCATGGTGAACTGGATGGAAACCGAAGACAGCGCTGTGATATACGGGGATACGAAAAAGACGTGTTTCCGCATGCGTTTTGATTATTAAGATGCACTATGACACCAATGAGCCTGCTGAAAAAAATATGAGCGCTTACATACATGTGATATAATATCTCCAGGAGGAATTTTAATATCATGAGAATCGTTGTTAATGCTTTCCTGAAGAAAAAGGAAATCAAGGAGATCCTTGCTAACAGTGCTAATCCTAAATACGAATTCATCGGCGAAAAAGGCGCTGATATGGAGTATGAGGCAACTGATGTTGACGGAAGCGCAGGAGATCTGCTGAAAGCTACAGAAAAGCTGATCAAGGCTCAGCCCTGGGCTGCTGCACTTGTATTCCGTGTCATTCAGAAAGGCCAGCTTTTCAAAGGCCAGAAGATCTGAGCGGACAGAACAGAGAGTATTCTCTGTTTTTCTTTTGCCTGCAGGGGCAAGTGTTGTCTGACAGTGATGATCATATGTTAGAATTAGGTTAGTCAATAAAGGAGAGTTGAATCATTTATGTCATTTCCGAAAGGTTTTTTATGGGGCG
>DMBB01000154.1:0-1259 GCA_003446295.1 Erysipelotrichaceae bacterium | reverse complement strand
TGGAATGAAGGCGGAAAGGGACCCGGCGTCCCCGATCATATCCGCGGCGGTACGGTAAGCGCACCGCGTCTGTGGGATAGAGAGATCGATCCGAACGTATATTATCCTTCTCATCAGGCTGTTGATTTCTATCATTTCTACAAAGAAGACATTGCGCTTTACGGTGAAATGGGCTTCAAATGCTTCCGTCTTTCCGTGAACTGGTCCAGGATCTATCCCAACGGGGACGAACTTGAACCGAACAAGGAAGGTCTGGAATTCTACCATAATGTTTTTGCAGAATGCAGAAAATACGGTATTGAACCGCTGGTAACGATCTCTCATTATGAGCTTCCCTGGGGACTGAGCGTTAAGTACAACGGTTGGACCGGCAGAGAAGTCATTGACTGCTATGTCAGATATGCAACAACACTCTTCAACGAATATAAAGACGAAGTAAAATACTGGCTGACATTCAATGAAATCAATATCGGCGCCCAGTCATTCGGCCGCATCATGTCGCTCGGCATGCAGGGTGAAGACGGACAGCCGATGTTCAAGATGAATGAAACACCGGAAGAAGCTTCCGACAGATTCACAGCTCTGCATCATCAGTTTGTCGCAAGCGCGAAAGCTGTTGTCATCGGTCATGAGATCAATCCTGAATTCAAGATCGGTCTGATGATCGCCGGTTCCATGGCATATCCGTATACACCGAATCCGCTGGATGTAAAGGAAACACAGGATAAGATGAATATGTCCAACTGGTTCTGCGGTGATGTGCAGGTCAGAGGACACTATCCGTATTATGCGAAGAGATATTTCCGTGATCACAACATCACAGTACGCACAGAGCCTGGTGATGATGAGATCCTGGCAAAGGGCACGGTCGACTTCTACAGCTTCTCCTACTACATGAGCAGCTGCGCATCCGTAGACCCGGAAGCACTTAAGGGTGCAGGAAATATGTTCACCGGTATCGTCAACCCGTATCTGAAGGCTTCTGACTGGGGCTGGCAGATCGACCCGATGGGACTGCGCATCTATCTGAATGAAGTATACGGCAGATATGAGATCCCGCTGTTCATCGTAGAAAACGGACTTGGTGCAAATGACGTCAGAGCAGAGGACGGAAAGTTCCACGATGATTACAGGATTAACTACCTGAGAGACCATATCAAGGCTATGTCTGAAGCAATCGATGACGGTGTTGAACTCATGGGATATACGATGTGGGGCTGCACAGACCTCGTATCCGCATCCACAGGTGAAATGAAGAA
>DMBB01000056.1 GCA_003446295.1 Erysipelotrichaceae bacterium | reverse complement strand
GCTTTGATGGCCTCGATCGTGAGGCTGATTATTTTCATAGCTTCATCGAGTGATAGGTCATATGTTTTTGCTGTCACTTTTACCAAAGCAACCATCTGAATTGTTGCCCACGGAAGTCCTTTGCTGGGATCAACTTCTCCCTGGTAAAAGTAATCCATAAGATCGTTGAACCAATCTCTCTTTATTGCAGCGGAGATCCATGTATTTGCTTCTGCTTTATCCATTTTTAGTACTCCTCCTCTAAAAACTGATTGTCACGTCACGGCGTGTCTCTTTCGCTCTCTTGAGGAGCGAAGAGACTGCGCTTGACGCTCACCCATACCCCCCTAAAACTTATATTTATATAAGTTTTTTAGACCCCCCCTCCCTTCAGAGTTTGCCGGTCATTTTAGGCGGGTAGTTTGTAGATAATTATTCTTTTTTTCTCCAATATGGAGTTCCGCCAGGAGGGCAGTTTTCATCCGGATAATATCCGAGTGCTTTCAGTCTGCTCCTGGCTGTCGGATCGCTGACTTTTTCCACACCTTGATAGAAATTATAGAATCTGCTGAACAGGAACTTGCCTTCGCTGTCGCTGACGTTTTCAATCACTCCAAGAATGTCCTCAGTGGTTTTATCCTTTTTCTGATGGGAAGCAGCATCTCTGCGCTTCTGCTTTTTTGTTTCTGAAGTAATGATCGTCTCAGTTTTCAGATCCTCATCAAATTCATGAAGAGGATAGCGGAACCATACGTCATAAGGTTTCTTCGGTGGAAACTCTCGGATAACATATTCTGTTCTCCAAGCTGTATCCCCATTTTCGTTGTCAGTATCAAGCTGTGTCAGCGTGACAAGTGCGTCCGCATCTCTGGCGAAGGTCCCCGCACCGGCAGCCCGATCTATTACGTCCTTGTCTCCGCTGTTGCCTTTTGCGAAGTGATGCGCATAAATCATTGAAGCTCCTGTCTTTTCTGTGATCTCATCGAAAAATGCGACCATTTTTGAGACATCTGCGTTGCTGTTCTCGTCCCCTTCCATGACTTTGTAAAGAGGATCTAACACGATAGCAACATAATCATTCTTTGCAGTTTCAATGATTTTGTCCTTCAGCAGACTGATCGGTCTGGCATATCCTCGCAAACTCCATATTGTGATATTGTCGGTGTTTTGAGCCTCGAACAGATGACTGTATGCTTCATAGATCTTCTTGATACGGTTGATGCAGGATCTTCTGTCAATCTCCATATTGATATAAAGGACTTTTCCTTTTTTACATCTATTGCCGAACCAGTTCATTCCCTCTGCGATCGCTATGCACAATTCCATCAGGGCGAAACTCTTTCCGGCTTTTGATGGGCCGGACAACAGCATCTTGTGCCCTTGCCTCAGCACTCCCTCAATCACTGGAGGAGACAACTGAGGCGGATTGTCGAATACTGCCGACAATGAGAACGGCATCGGCAGACCATCAGGATCTTGACCTGTCACCGGTTCAGAGTTCGCAGCCAGTTCAGCTTGATAGCTTAGGTCATATGCCCTCCGGTCGTACTGATCCATCTTCTGATTCCTCTTGCTTCTGTCCGAGTCGGATCACATTCAGACTCGTTGTAAGTGTGTTTGCCTGAATCTGATCAATCTTGTGTTCGATGTGGATAAGCGAATCGTTGGCAATGAATGTGTTGTGCTCGATCTTGTCCGATTCTGAATAGATATTCCGCAGATGTGTCATGATCTGTCCGAGAATCAGCTTCAGATCGTTGACAGCAAGCGTCAATTCCTGCATCTGTTCAACGACTCGCTTGAAGCCGTATTCGGTTAATTCGTCACCTTTTAATTTTGCTGTCATCCATCACCCTCCATAAATAAATCGTGATATGTCACTCCTACCGCATATGCTGCCCACATATCCGCTCTGAAGCCGTAGAACCATCCTGGGCGGGCTTTCGTTCCTTTCCCGTAGTTCGGTTCACCTCTTGCGAATCTGTCCACCAGAGCCTGTTTAATCGTTGCGTCATTGGCTTTCATGGAATGGCAGAGATTCATCTTTTCATCTTTGCGATAGATATAAGTGACTGGAAATTGTAACTGTGTGAAACGCTCTGTCAGTCTGCCTATCCATACACAGGTATCGAATACCTCTGCACCGACTGGCATTCCGTATGATGCAATCATTTCGATTGCGACTGCGATCAGATCGCCTTCCTTCGTATTTGTGACGATGGCATCGATCAGATCACAGTACATGATTTCGTTCTGCCGCTTGTTTGCCCTGACTGGGCGGAGATCCGGCGAGAGGAGAGCATAGGCACTCTCCTCATTGCCCGGATCAATAGCGACAATCCATCTGCTCATCAGAACGGCAGATCATCGGAGTCGATTTCTACCGATGGTGCCGGTGCTGCAGGAACAGTGTCCTTTTTGAAGATGAATTTCTTCACTCTGTTGGATTTCTTGCCGTTGTATTCATGAACATACAGTTCAGCATTTCCGATCTCGCCGGTTGCATTCCTCATCAGCTCAGGGAGCGTCATTCCCTCATGCCACAGTCCGATCGACTTGGCGAAGGTAGTGATTTTCCAGATTGTTGTCGGATCTGTATACAGATTTTCGAAAACCTTGTATTCACGGTCCGGCTGATCGACTCTCAGCACCAGTGCAAGCTGCGCACAGTGTCCGATCTTTCCGCCCGGCTTGGGAAGGAATTCAGATCCCTTTACGGATTCGACCTGGAACTCATAAGTTCCGGCAGGAAGTACAGGATAATCTCCTGCTGTTTCATCAACGTCATCAAGTTTTACATCCCAAATATCAGCCATTTTCTTTCCTCCTATTTATTAAGCTGTGCGACAAGTGTGTCGATATTGTCGAGCATGGTTCTCGCCATCGTTCCGGACAGATCGGCGACATGTCCCGCAGGAGCCAGTCTGCCTGTTGTTACCAGCCATGCTTCAAACTTGGTTTTTGCGATCTTCCGCTTCTTCAGTTCACGGACAAGAACATCTCTTACATCTTCCTGAGCGTCATCATCGACAATGCCTTCTGTCGGTGTATCCACATTCAGTTCTGTATGCTCCGGCTGTGGCGGAATGTTATCGGTGTAGATCTTGGAGATCTCTGAATAATCAAGATCCATATCATCCGGAAGACCGAAGCGGTTCTTCGCATCGTATGTCGGTCTGTGGTTGGCATGCATCTTTCT
>DMBB01000023.1:6336-6592 GCA_003446295.1 Erysipelotrichaceae bacterium | reverse complement strand
TATTTATAACTTCACTGCCGAAACAGCCGGCGACAGACCTGCAGCAGTTACAATCATTCGTGCCTGGTCTCTTGATATAAAGAAACGGTACATTTGAAAAAAATATACGGATATATAAATGACCGGTACCACACAGGATACCGGTCTGTTCAGAAAGGACTTATTAACAATGAACTTACATATTCTGCTCGGGGAAGAGATGTCTGGCTGTTTCTCTGATGTATAAGCGCATCTCTTCGATTGTCAGAGGAATCTC
>DMBB01000023.1:0-6162 GCA_003446295.1 Erysipelotrichaceae bacterium | reverse complement strand
TTGTTGAACTGTTCCTGTTCTTCTGAATCAGGATCGATCATTTTGCTGAAACAGTCAAACCAGGATACGTTTTCTCCTACGATCCTCTGGAAGTCATAGGAAGAGCGAATGTACTGGACCAGGTAAACAGCCATGCGTTCGATCTTCTGGCTGAAAGTACCGGCGGAAGTTCTGCAGAAGTACTGAAGAAGGGCATCCATGCATTTCTCTTCTTCGATGGATCTCAATACTTGAATGATCTCATACGGACTGCTGAAGTATCTGTAGAAAGAACCCTCACCTACATGTGCCCTGGATTTGATATCTGATATTTTGATCTCATGTGATTTCTTGGTGAGAAGAAGTTCTCTGGCTGCTGAAAGAAGTCTGTTGGATACTGATGTTTCCTTTTTGATTATACTGGTAGTCATATGTTTTCCTCCTAAATGTGACGCATATCAGTCAGGATGGCCATCACTTCCTTCATGCAGACTCATGATATACCATGGCAAGGGCCAAAAAACGGTCGGTTTGCACAATGAGCCACATCGTGCACGATCGTATCCGCAGCTATTTCAATGCATCAGAGGCAAAAACATAGATGAATCTGATATATTAGAGCAAAGAGGAATGTATTATGGATTTTGAAAAACTTGAAACGATCTCAGAATTTACTGACAGCATCAATATCAACGGGACAAATGTGAATTACAGATTTCTGCTGGAGAAAGGCTCTTTCAAAGATACTACAGAGATCACGTCTTTTACATACATCAATACCGACGGTAAAGATCACCCTGTCATCTTCATCACGAACGGAGGCCCGGGCTCAGGTGTCGTCTGGCTTCACCTCGGACTTTTCGGACCGGAAAGGGTACATTTTGATGACATTAAGAATCCTCCCGTCACACCGCCGTATGCTCTGGAAAAGAATCCGTTCTGCATACTGGACATTGCGGATCTGGTGCTGATCGATCCTCCGGGAACAGGTTATTCAAAGATCAATGAGGAAACAAAAAAAGAATATGAATCAGTAGATAACGATGCTGTAGCAGTTGCACAGTTCATCAGACACTGGATCGTCCAGCATGAACGTGCCAACAGTCCGCTGTATTTCTTCGGAGAAAGCTATGGAACTGTCCGCGGACCTGCAGTAGTAGAAGCGCTGTACGGCGGAGCAGTTCTTGGAGATAAGCATCTTTATGGTATTTCACTGAACGGCATCATTCTGCTGGGAACAGCTTTCTCAACCGGCGGATTCAAGAACAGACTCGCTGATACAAACAAACCTGCGATCAATCTGCTGACCTGTGCAGCAACGTATGCGCTGCATACGGGCAAAGATCCTTATCAGGCAGCTGAAGAGGCCTGGGCATTTGCGCCGGAATATGCGCGTCTTCTGTTCTTGGGCAGGAATGCCAATGAGAAGGAAGTCAAGAAAGCAGCCAGAAGGATCTCCTGGATGACCGGCCTGAAAGAAGAGAAACTGATCAAAAACCATCTGCGCTATACGATGCAGGAATTCCTGAAAGAAGCTGTTGAGAACCAGATGATCGGATATTATGACGGACGATATCTCATGCCGGATACAGTGAAAGAACAGGAGTATGATGTACTTTCTGATGATTCGGGAATGGGTATGTTTACGCCGGCATTCTCAGCGTGCGCAAATCTGTTTGTTGAAAAGCACGGACTTCCGAAAATGCCTTATGACATGCTGAATTGTGTTGTGAATACCGAGTGGGACCGTGATTCAAAGAGAACAAGCCTGACAGCACTTGAAAATGTTCAGAGAAGAAACAAAGATTTCAGGATCTTCTTTGCGACAGGTCTGTTTGATATGTGCACGGTAGCAGGCAATGTTAGATATACCGTAGCGAATTCCGATCTTGATCTGAACAGAGTACAGATGAAGGAATATCCCGGCGGACATATGGCATATATCGGTGATGATTCCGCAGAAATGTTCGTCAAGGACATCCGTGAATTTATCGCTGGCTGATACGAACAATCACACATTTTGAATACACAGCACGGTCCGGCTTAAAAAACCGGACTGCTGTTTGTTTCCATCATGTCAGAACGTCAGAAATGACCTTGTTTTTAAGGTGATCCAACGATAATATTGAGTTATGGTATTTATTCGAAAAGAATTGAATTTCAGAGATCTTGGCGGTTATCCGACCATAGACGGCAGGCATGTCCGCAGCGGTCTGTTTTTCCGCAGCGGCGGGCTTTACCGTATGAGTGAAAGGGAACTGAACGAGATCGGTTCACTGAATATCAGATACATCATGGACCTGCGGGCTGACTGGCAGAGAAAGCGCAAGCCTGATCCGGAAATTCCTGGTGCGCAGCAGATCGAGCACAGCGGCTATGTGCCTGAGGCTGCCCGAAGGATCGATTTTTCACCTGCCGGAATGCATCAGACGGGTGAAGAAGCGAAACAGCAGTTCAATAAACTGGAACTGTATTATAAGGAGATCATCTTCGGGAATCTGGATTTCAAATTATTCCTGGAGAGTGTTGCGGAAGGAAAGGTTCCTATCATCTTTCATTGTGCTTCCGGCAAGGACAGAACAGGAGCTGCTGCGATTCTGCTTTTGCTGGCACTTGGTGTTGATGAGGAAACAGTGATGGAAGACTATATTCTCAGCAACGAGTATTATGAAGAGACGATCAACCAGATCTTCATGCAGATGTATGAAGAAGCACTGAAGGATGATTATCTTCCGTCATTGCTGTGGATTGAAAACGGAGTCATGGAATTCTTCGGCAGATCTATGCTGGAAGAGATCCATTTACATTATGATTCGATCGATGAATTCCTGGGTGCAGAATACGGACTGGATGCTGAAAAGCTGAAGAAAATGCGTGATATGTATACAGAGTGAAACAGCAATGTTTCGCTTTTTTTAACTGAAAAAGGAGGCTTGCGCCTCCTCTGGGAAATCCTTTTATTTGAAATATGAGATGCCGAATGTGTTGACAATACCATCCAGTTTGATGCCTTTTTTGCATAACGGGCATTCATGGTACTGTGTACTCTGATAGTCGTTCATGAAGTAATCAGTATTGAATACAGAGTAAACAGGGAATCCGGCGCATTCTTTCATGGATGCGAAGATCGAGCTGACACCTACAACTGTTCCTCCGTAGTAATTGACTGCTTCAATGCCGCCTTCTACGGTATATCCGGTCGTAATGGATGCCGCAAGGATCAGAACATGCTTTCCTTCGATCATCATCTTTGTGTTGTCACGGAAAATGAGCTGGCTGCCTGTCGTATGCTCGGGAGTCAGAACATAGACTGTGTTGTGGAGGTTGATGCTCTGGAATCCGCTCTTTGTAAGATCGCTTGCCATGCATGCGCCAACCACTTCAGTACCATCCAGACACAGAATCGTGTCAATGATGGTTGAGCTCTTGTATTTGGCAGTCAGCTGTCTGGCTGCTTCTTTTGCTTCTGAGAGTCTGTGCTTTGTAAAAGTCAGATCTACATAATAATTAATGTGGCTGTGGCTGGTTGCGAAATGTCCTCTAGCAACACGAAGTTTCAGCGGGCTGTTCGGATTATAGTATTCTTTGATCTCAACAGACATATGATTGTCTCCTCTCAATCTATATATGCATATTTTAACAAATTTCTTTGTGTTATACATCAGCAAGTGAAAAGACATGCGTCTGCTGAGTGCCGGATAACGTTTTTATTCTTCCCAGAACAATTCGTCAAGTGTCTTATCAAGCGCTTTGCATATTGCCAGGCATAGCTTAATGGTGGGATTATAATCTCCTTTTTCAATAGCGTTGATCGTCTGCCTTGTTACACCGACGATATCGGCAAGCTGCTGCTGGGAGTAGTCTTTGGCTGCTCTGGCGGCTTTCATGTTCAGATTTTTCATGACTCAGTCCTCAGATCTGTCACTGTGCTGTTTGAGCAGGAGAATGACGAATATTGAAAAGAATGTGACCGCGATGACGCCGTTGATGCAGGACAGTGTCAGTTTTCCGAAGCTGAAGCATTCGCCATTCCTGAGACTGTACAGGAAGCGCAGCATTCTTTCCGCAGCGATCACACCATACAGCAGTATCAGCAGAAACGGTTTCTGGGCGGGCAGGAGAAATGCATCATTCCATACAGCAAGAACAGCAAATACGCCGATGCCGATGAATACAGCACTCAGCTCAGCCAGCGGGTCTGTGTAAAATGCTTTTCCTGCCAACTTCAGAAGTATATCTGCCAGCATGAGCAGCAGAGTAACGAAGAAACCGGTCATATATGCTTTGTTCCGCGCAAGGATCTGCCTTTCATCAAATTGTCTGTCCTGCGGGATGCCTGACCTTTTGCGGGCAATATTCAGTATCATGACTACGACGAATGCTGAAGTCATGCTGGTGGTTATTATCAGAGCTTCTTTCATAATCTGCCTCCTTGATATGATTGATCATGTACACCCTTAATATAATTTTTATATTACTAAATGTCAAATATAAATTACATTTAGCAATTTATATTTGCGTTCATTTCTGTGGCAGTATTTGTATTGGATTCTATTGGGAAATGTGCTTAAACAGGAAAACATTCGTTGAATAATTCTATGGAATTTATATGGAAAAAATGCTATTGTACCAACGGCCGGCAATGACCGGCTTAACCATAACAACAGCCTATATTGATAAATAGAGAGGTAATTACGAATGAGAAAAACGAAAATTATATGTACGATCGGACCTGCAAGTGATTCAGAAGAAACACTCAAAAAACTGTGCCTTGCCGGCATGAATGTTGCCAGACTGAACTTTTCACACGGTACACATGCAGAACATCAGGTGAAGATCGACAGGATCAAGAAAGTCAGAGAAGAACTGAATCTTCCGATCGCGATCCTGCTTGATACAAAGGGTCCTGAGTTCAGAGTCGGAACGTTTGAAAACGGAAAGGCTGAAGTGACTGAAGGAGCTGAGTTCACTTTTACGACAGAGCAGATCGTAGGTAATGAACATAGAGCTTCCGTCAGCTATGCGGATCTGGCAAAAGAACTTGAACCGGGTGATACGATCCTGGTCAATAACGGACTTCTGAATTTCTGCGTTAAGGAGATCAACGGAACAGAGATCCTGACCGAGGTCGTTTCCGGCGGAGTGATCAGCGACAGGAAGTCCATGAGTTTCCCCGGAAAGCATCTGCACCAGAAATACTTATCTGAACAGGATGAAAAAGACATCATCTTCGGTATTGAGAACGGTGTTGACTTTATTGCATGTTCTTTTGTTTCAGTGAAGCAGGATCTGCTGGATGTTCAGAGAGTTCTTGATGAACACAATGCGTCTGATATTGATCTGATTGCAAAGATCGAGAATCAGTCCGGTGTTGACCATATCGATGAGATCTGTGAAGCCTGCGACGGAATCATGGTTGCCAGAGGCGATCTGGGCGTTGAAATTCCGTTTGAGCAGCTGCCTCACATTCAGAAAGATCTGATTGCAAAGTGCAGAATGCTCGGCAAACGTGCCATTACAGCTACGGAAATGCTTGAGTCTATGATCCAGAAACCCAGACCGACACGTGCAGAAGTATCTGACGTTGCCAATGCGGTATATGATGGTTCCAGTGCGATCATGCTGTCGGGAGAAACAGCAGCAGGTCTGTATCCTGTCCAGGCTGTAGAAGCTATGGCTAAAATTGCTGTTGAAACGGAAAACAGCATCAACTATGAGAAGCGTTTCCATGACAGTGAGTTCATGATCAGCAATGACGTAGATGCGATCTCCCATGCTACATGCGGTATGGCGATCGATATCAAGGCGAAAGCAATCGTTGCATGTACATTATCCAGTCTGACTGCACGTCTGGTTTCCAGATTCCGTGCACCGGTCGATATCATAGGTTTGACGACCAGTGAGAAGGCATGGCGGAAGCTGGCACTTTCATGGGGTGTTACGCCGAGACTTTGTGAATCGTTCCCGTCAACGGAAGTACTGTTCTTCAGCGCCAGAAAAGAAGCGATTGCTGCACTGGATCTGAAGCCGGGTGACAGGATCGTTATTACCGGCGGTATTACAAACGGTCAGTCCGGCAATACAAATCTGATCAAGATCGATGCAGCATAATCATCTGTCTGCTGCACTGTTATATCGGCAAAACTGCTGAAACCGTACAAACTCCTGTATGATCACACAAAA
>DMBB01000157.1 GCA_003446295.1 Erysipelotrichaceae bacterium | reverse complement strand
ACATTGATGACTCCGTCCTGTGCGACGGTCCACTGATACGCAGCGTTCTTTCCGCTTCCGGGTTCAACAAAATCTGCCTTCAGTTCAGGCTTCGCGCCATCGTTCATATATCTGTTGTTGTCTGCGTCATATGAAAGTTTTTCGAAATTCGTGCCGTCCCAGTCACACATACCGTAACGCCATCCATCGCTGCCCTGCTTGCCGAATGCTTCAGACAGGACTGTGTTGTTGTCACGATCGGGATCTTCCGGTACTTCTTCATCATCTGCACTGTCTTTGATCGATACTGCAAGTTTTCCGGCATCCCAGGCGTTGTTGTT
The DNA here is from genome assembly GCA_003446295.1 of Erysipelotrichaceae bacterium. The sequence continues at coordinate 10,568 of DMBB01000157.1, read as the reverse complement.
GTCAGGTGAGATCTGGAATGACAGAACGTCGTTTTCACTGACTTCCAGGTCTTTGAAGCTGAACTGGAGGACATTGTCTTCTCCATCGCCCTTTTTGACTTCAACCTTTTCTTTCAGCAATACTTCATTGTTCTTATAAATGGTGACTGTTACGCCGTCCGGTCTGTTGGGATCAGAGTCTTCCTGACCGAACTTCGTGTAGCTACCTGTCACGTTGATCTTTCCGTCTTCAGCAACCACCCATCTGTAGATCGGATTCTGGACTGTACCTGTATGTACATAGTCCTTCTTCATTTCAAGACCGGTATCTCTCAGGGATACATATCCTGTTCCGTCTTCAGTCTTCTTTGTCAGCGGCTTCGCATTGTCGAGGGAAGTTCCTTCCATGAAGTACCAGCCGTCGGTTCCCTGTTCAATGGAATCGATATTTCCAAGAACCGTACGGTTGTCATTGCCCGGCTTCATTTCGAATTCTTCATGCGGTTCAATGACTGCCGAGAGCTGACCGCCGTCCCATGCGTTGTTTCCGTCAGCGCAGATCTGGAAGCTGATCTTGTCTCCGCGTTTCACTGAAATATCATCCAGTTCAAACGGGAGGGAATTGTTGTTTCCATCGCCTCTCTTGACCTTGACTTTCTTGGTCAGCAGTACCTTGTTGTTCTTATAGATCTTGACTGTAACGCCGTCCGGCCATTTCGGATTTTCATCTTCCTGACCATACTTGACATATGTTCCGGAAATATCGATACTGCCGTCTTCACCCGCTACCCACTGATAGATCGGATCAAGCGTTGCGCCGGTATGGACAAAGTCTTTCTTCATGACCAGACCTTCGGTCCTTCTGGATGTGTATCCGGTACCGTCTTCGGTCTTCTTTGTCAGAACTTTTGCGTCTGCCGGTGATGTTCCTTCCAGGAACCACCATCCGTCGGTTCCCTGCTCGATGGAATCAAGTCCTGCCAGAGATGTACTGTTGTCGTTGTTTCCCGGTTTGACTGTCGGCACCTTATCCGCGTCTTCGATCACAAACAGATACTTGCCTCCGTCATACGCAGCGTTTTCACCCGGATAGACGATCATTGTGATCGTATCTCCCTGCTCAACGCTGACACCGTATGTCGAAAGATCTCCTGTATCTTCATAATCTGTCAGCGGCGGGAAGTAACGTTCTTTCAGCAGCTCACGGTTATGATACAGGTAAACAGTGACGCCGTCCGGATAATCGGGATTTGCGTCTTCATTCTTCAGCTTGGTATACAGCAGATCAATGTTGATGACACCGGTCTGTGCTGCGACCCATTTGACATTTGCGGATTTTCCTTTGCCTGCCGGCACGATGTAATCCTTCTTGATCTCAACGCCGTCTTCGGTGTAGTACCTTCCGTCACTCTTGTCATATTTTTCGATATTGACCGCGCAGTACGGATCATGGTTGTTTCCGTACTGGTAGTACCAGCCGTTCTCTCCCTGTTCTCCGAAATCATCCAGAACAGAAGCGAAGTTTTCTTTCGGACCTTTGTATGTCGCAGGGATCGTCTTTTCTGTTTCGCCGACCAGGCCGCTCAGAGGCTGGATGACAAATTCATACTTGCCGCCGTCATAAGCATTGTTGTCAAGGCCATTGATGACCAGTGTGATGTAATCATTCTGTTTGACGCTGACGAAATCGACATCGAGACGCTTTGTGACTTCGGTAAATCTCTCCGGTGCGAATGTCTGCTGTGCAAGCAGTGAATGATTATGGTAGAGGGATACTCTCGTACCGTCAGGCCAGGAAGGATTGGAGTCTTCATTCTTCATCTTTGTGTAAGCTGCACGGATCGCGATATCGCCGTCCTGTGCGACTCTCCACTTGATGATCGCGGAACTGTCGTTCTCACCTGTATTGACATAGTCACGCTTGATCTCCAGCCAGTTGTCGCTGAAGTATTTATCGTCCTGTTTGTTATAAGGCTGCATGTTGTATGCATTGAACGGATCATCGCCGTAGCCGCTCTGGAAAATAAATCCATTGCTGCCCTGCTCACCGAAATCATATTTCACATCTGCCCAGTTCTGACGTGTATCCGTGCCTTTTACCCAGACAGAATTCTCATTTTCCAGTCCGTTGACATCGATCACTGTGACATCCAGCGCGCCGCCGTCATACGATGAGTTGCCTTCCGGATCGATCACGAAGAACAGTGTATCGGATGGTCTGACAAACAGTGAAGGAATTCTGTACTTGACCTTGTTGTCTCCTGAATCACGCACATCTACATGCTGCTGGTACAGCAGTGTTCCGTTCTGGTATGCCTTCAGGCGTACACCGTCCGGGAAATCAGGATTGCCATCATGCTGTTCAAACTTCGTATATTTGATCCTCAGGTCAACATTTCCTTCCACTGCAGGCTTCCATGCATAAACAGCACTGTGATTGAGTGCAGGGTGAACAAAGTCTTTCTTGATCGACAAAGACGGAGATGTCCTGTCGATATACTCACCGTTGGATTCATGAGATACCAGGTTGTAGCCGCCCTGTTCTGTACCGTACATGTACATCCAGCCGTTGCTTCCCTGCCTGCCGAAATCCTTAACGCTGTTTGCGTTATTGTTCGGTCTGATCGTGACAGCAGGAGCAGCCTGTCTGTTGTTTGTATCGGTAATGCAGACATAGAGACCGCCGCCGTCATACGCATTGTTATTCAGCGGGTTTACAGCAAAATAGAGACTGTCATGACGCAGTACATCGAGATCATCAATCACGATCTCTGCATAATTTTCTTTATCCGTATAGATCGGTACATTTTCAAGCTTCAGCAGCTCAGTTCCTTTGTATACCAGCGTACGAACGCCGTCCGGATAATTGGGATTCGCGTCGCCGTTAACATTTTTCACAAATGATACTGTGACCTTGACTTTGCCGGGCTGAGCCGCACGCCATTCCAGGATCGGAGAAACGCGGTCTGCAGTATGCACAAAATTATTCTTGATCTCCAGACCTGTTGCCCCGGGCTGTCGATATGTTTCACCGTCAAACATCGATAAGCGTTCAGAGCGCTGCGGCTTGCGGTAGTCACCGCATCTGTAGAACCATCCGTTCTTTCCCTGTTCACCGAAATCGATCACATTAAATGCATTGTTCGTACGGTTTGCGTCATCATTGAATTCGGGTTCATTGTATACCTGCGCAACAAAAGCGTCCGGCCAGAATGAAGCGATAATGTCTGTTTCACTGTCGCTGCCGCTGGTTTCTCCGCCTTCGGTGCATCCGAGGCTGAATGCTGAAGCCAGCGCAATTGCCGCGATGGCTGAACATGCGGCGATCTTTCTGGTTTTTGCTGTGATTGCAGAAAGAAGTTTATCCTGACGTTTCTTTTCATATTTTCCAAACATAAGTATATCTCCCGGACCAGATCAGTTATAGATGTTGACATTGTCCCATTGTACTGGGGAATTAATACCGAAGAACTGCCAGTTCGTACCGGAAGAACGGTACATTCTTGCAGTAAGCGCTACTTCATCATCCAGATACAGACATGCTACGCCGCCATAGACGAATACATTCATATGCAGCGAATCCTTTCCTGTGAAGTCATAATCCATATAGGACTGCGCATCCGCTTCGATCAGGGAGTCTGTGTTGTAGAATTCAATTCTGTTTTCAGGAATATTGAACACAAAGTTCAGCTGGCCGACATTATCGATATCCGGTGCAAACGCGATGCCGAACATATCATCATCTTCAAAGCCGGAAATGTCAGCCTCTATGCGTCCGCTTTCATCAAATGCATCAAACTGTACCAGTTCATACAGATCTCCGCCGAAATGATATCCGTCATCTGCCTTCTTTACTGTTTCGGTCATCTTTGCAGGAGTCATCTTGATCTCATGACTCATTTTTGCAGCAACCTTCTCATTCACAACAGGAGCAAGTGTTCCGTCACTGTGCTGCACGAGCTGATGTACCACAGCATTGCCTGCCCAGTCATAGTCATTCTCATCATCATGCCCGATCTTCGTACCGTTCCATCCGACGATGTACAGATTCTCGCCGTCAGTCTCCATCCTGCCGGCGTAGAAACCATTTCCGTCAAATGTATCCTGTTCCGGTTTCGTAAACGGTCCCTTATATGAATCGGCTATGCGGTAATGCACGACACGGTCCGGCCATTGATCGGAGAAAGACAGATACCACTTATCTCCGTATTTCAGCAATGTGGGACATTCCATATTCGTTCCGTATCCCATGTCATCCTCAAAGAAGATGCCCTGGTCTGTCCAGCTGCTGAGATCAGTCGAAGTGTAGCGTGCGATCACGCCGCTTCCTTCACTTCTTGTAACCACCAGCATCCAGTATTGGTTTTCCTCCGGAACCCAGAATACATACGGGTCACGGAAGTCATTCAGCGAATACTTCTCATTTGCAATGAAGGTATCACCGGGAATCTTTTCCCAGTTCATCATGTCATCGCTCACAGCATGCATGACTGCTTCCATCGGAGAACGGTAATCATTGTGTCCGGTGAAGAATGCATGATACTTGCCATTCTGATCTTTGATCACACAGCCTGTACCAAGCGCGATATCCTGATCTTCAGCAGTTTCTCCATAAGGAAGAACGATACCGGCATCTTCATAAGTACAGTAGTCCTGAGTCCTGAACAGAGCCCATGGATGATAGCCGGTTTTTCCGTCTCTCTGATCTGCGAGATAGAATATGTTCATGACACCGTTGTCATAAAACGGCATCGTGTCACCGACAAGCGCTATGTCGGTTTTCGGGAATATAGCGACCGCTTCCTGCGGCTCTTTGTTTCCCGTATCCGGTATGATTCCGGACTCTTTTTGTTCTGTTCCGCATGCGCTGAGCATCAGAACAGCAGCGGCGAATACCAGTGCAGTTTTTTTAACCATACTTCCACCTCGCTTATTATCAGATGAATCGTTCATATTGTTATTTGCACAAGTGCGTTTGCACATTTATTTTGTGCATTTGCACCTTTTTATATAACTTATTATATTTTAATACAATATTATTGGTAAAAAAAGTCCGGAATTTGAAATTTCCGGACATTATCTAAAGCAGTTTTTCAGACCATTCGTCTTCGTTGAAGCCTACCAGTACCAGGTCCCCGCCGATCAGTACAGGACGCTTTACCAGCATCCCGTCCTGTGCAAGCAGGCTGAAGATCTCTTCATCCGTCAGGGTCTTCAGCTGTTCCTTGATATTCATGGAACGATACAGCTGACCTGATGTGTTGAAGAACTTCCTGAGTTCCCTGCCTGAGGCAGCCTGCCATTCTTTCAGTTCCTCAACAGTCGGATGCTCTTCCTTGATCGGACGTTTGGTATATGCGATCCCATGTTCCTGCAGAAACTTTTCCGCTTTTCTGCATGTACCGCATCGGTCATAGCATACGAACGTATACATGATCAGACTACGAAGTCATCCTTGACGGATGCTTCAAGTTCGTATACCTTTGCACAGCCGTTATCGCTGATCGTATAGAAGTGTTCTCTTTCAGTCGGATAGATATGCGCTGTGAATGTTGTCTCACCGCCATTGACAAAGATCTCAATGGAACTGTGGTCGATGAACACCTGCATCGTCTTCAGAGGTGTCAGTGCAGGCAGATATGCCTGTTCGAATACCTTCTCATTGAAACGCTTGTCCATGCCGGACTTGTCAACTGTGAATCTCTGAGCTGCACAGTCATAATGCATCGTCAGTCCGCCGGAGCCGTCTTCTTTGGTAAACAGGTTCAGATCAAAGTCACCTTCTTTGACCTCAACATCCATCTCGCAAGCATAAGGCAGTGTTCCTGCAGGTACTTCCGTATCTTTTCTCAGGCCTTTCAAAGCTTCGACAGGCTGCTGGATGAGACGGTTGTTCTCATCAATCGTGATCTTTCTGCACAATGTCTGTGTGCCTTCCCAATCCTCTTCCTCACTCGGATAGTGGTTGTCGGGCAGACCAATCCACGCGACCATGATCGCGTGATCATCAGCGTTGACACCGGATGCACACTGGGCAGCGTAGAAGTCAAATCCATAGTCCAGCAGCGTGAATTCTGTTTCCGGCACAAATGTCAGTGTATCGAAGTCCATATGGCCGACGATATATCCGTTATGGTTCGTGCTTTCACCGCGCTCCGGATATTTCATATACTGCGGTGAGAAGATCAGCAGGTCTTTGCCGCAGAAATGTTCAATGGAAGGACATTCCCACATGCCGCCGAATGATTCATATCCGGGAACCTTCAGTTCACCTTCAAACTTCCATCCGCTCAGCAGTTCTTCACTGGAATATACAACGATCTTTCCTCTGAGTTCCTTATCCTGAGCGCCGATAAAGATATAGTATCTCTGTTTTTCTGCCACATAGAAAACCTTCGGGTCTCTCTGATGCTCGGTATAGTCAGGATGCGGTCCGAACAGCGGCTTTTCAAGTTTCGTGATCGTACCATCTTCATGAAGCTGAGCAACGCAGGTATAAGCGGTTCTTGTCCAGTCTTCATCTCTGTGGTTGCCGGTGTAGAACAGATACAGATCGTCGCCTTTTGAGAATGCAGAGCCTGAATGTGCTCCTCTGTTGTCATATTCCGTATCTGCAGCAAGTCCGAGGCCTTCATTCTTCCAGTGCACAAGGTCTTTTGATGATACATGATACCAGTACTTCAAACCATGCACAGCTCCCCAGGGACACCATTGATAAAACAGATGCCATACGCCTTTGTGTTTGACAAAGCCGTTGGGATCTGATGAAAGACCGGTCACAGGCTGAATATGATAAGCCTGTCTGTAGACAGAGCTGCAGATCTGCTCATGGAGATCAGCGATCTCATCCGCGCTCTTCAAAACTCTGTAGCGTTCTTCACGTGTCCATTCTCTCATACGAGTCTCCTTTTATGATTTGCTGTATGAAACCTTCTATGAAAATCATAACACAAAAGCATATTGATATTCATCATGAATGATAGATCCGAAGGATACTGGACGTTATGGTTTGAGCAGATTCCCGTACAATAGTACGCTCGCCTGTACCCGGTATCCCGCTTCCATATATCCCGGATCTTCCGCAAACAGGATCATTTCAGCGTTCCGTACTTTGACCAGTAAGGATGTACGCGGTTCCCCTTCATTCCTGTCATCCTGATTGACCTCCATGACAATACCGCTGATCCAGGCATGGGAACTTTCCTCTGCCTCGCGTTCAAACAGACCGCTTGCGATCAGGTCATCTTCTCCTTCCTGAATGGTTCCGTAACTGGCAGACAGGTTGATGCAGAGTCCGAATATTTCCGCAGAATATGCGTATCCTTCTACTGCTCTGATATCCATATTCACGACGTCCATGTTGAAAACAAGCGGATCGGACCCGAGCGTTCTCAGCTGAGCAGTTTTTCCATATTCCGTTTCGATCATTTTCAGCAGGATCACAGGAACTTCATGCATATAAATATTATACCATCGCAGCGTTCATTCCCCCCGCTATGCCATCTCATGAACACGCATTTTATGTTAGTATAATCGTTGAACCGCAGGACCGGGACTTCCCATGAGTCCATGCGTAAGGAGAAACAACAATGAGTCTGTTATTGAAAAACTGCAGCATTCTGAAAACCGAAAACGATGAATTTGTCACGCTGAAGAATGCTTATCTTGGTATTGAAGGTTCCGTGATCGACTGGATCAGTACGGAACTTCCTGAAAAGAAATACGACGAAGAAAAAGACATGTCCGGCAAGCTTCTGATGCCCGGTCTGATCAACTGCCATGGCCATACCGCTATGACACTGCTCAGAGGCTCAGGAAGCGACCGCAGCCTTCAGGACTGGCTGTACGACTGCATGATACCGGTAGAAGACAGAATGACACTCTCAGACATCCATGCAGGCAGAGCACTGGCCATGATGGAGATGCTGGCGACAGGCACGACAACCTTCTCGGATATGTACATGGAACCGGAGGACGCCGTTCAGTTCTGCGCAGAAGCCGGCATGAAAGCGCACTTCTCCAGAGTCATGCAGAGCTTCGATCCGCATGAGTCATATGAAGACAATGGCAGGGGTACCGTCAACAACATGCTGTTTGAAAAATACAACAACAGCTCAGACGGCAGGATCCGCATTGACTATATGGTCCATGCCGAATACACATGCAATGAAGAAATGGTCAGGCGGTATGCTGCAGACTGCAAAGCGCATCATGCCCTCTTCCATACGCATATCAGTGAAACAAAAAAAGAACATGACGAATGTCTCGAGAAATACAGAAAGACCCCTGTGAAATGGTTTTATGATCTGGGAGCGTTTGAAAACCCGTCATATCTGGCACATTGTGTCTGGGTCAATGAGGATGACCTGGATATCATGAAGAATAACGGTGTTACGTGCGTGCACAATCCTTCTTCCAATATGAAGCTGGGCTCAGGATTCGCTCCGATCCCGAGAATGCTGAGGATGGGCATCAATGTAGCGCTCGGCACAGACGGTGCAGCTTCCAACAACAACCTGAACATGTTTGAAGAAATGCACCTGGCATCTGTGATCCATAACGGATTCCATCTTGATTCAACGATCATGAAAGCATCCGATGTCCTGAAGATGGCAACGATCAACGGTGCCAAAGCATTGGGACGTCCGGATACAGGTTCATTGGAAATCGGCAAAAAAGCTGACATCATCGCCCTTGATATGAGCAGACCTCACCTGTATCCCGACCACGACACCACAGCATTGATCGTCTATTCCGCCCAGGGATCTGATGTATGCATGACCATGGTCGACGGAAAGATCCTCTATGAAAACGGAAAATTCCTGACGATCGATGCAGAGGATGTGCGCAGGCAGGTCGAAGAATCGGTCATAAGATTATTCTGATCAGCAGGAAGCTGTCCCTCCGGACAGCTTTTCTTCTGCAAAAAACCGCGTTCTTCAGGTTCATCATATCAAATAACGATGAACCCGCAGGAGCGGTCTGATCAAGTGATAACGATGTTTTCTTACCTTCAAGAAGCAGGATTCATATCCGGAACTGCTGTTGGTTCTCCTTACAGATTGCGGCTTTTCACTCCGTTCTCTGTAAATTCCAGCACACGGTCACAGATCTTCAGCGCTGCCGGGCGGTGTGTCACGATAACTACGGTCCTGTCCGTCATTGCCCTGAGATTGCGAAGCAGACGCTGTTCCGTCTGCGCATCCAGGGCGCTGGTAGCTTCATCCAGGAGCAGGATCTTGCTGCCGGAGAAGATTGCCCTTGCAATGGAAAGCCGCTGCATCTGCCCCTCGGAAAGACCTGTACCGCGCTCTCCCAGCAGAGTGTCTGCACCATCAGGGAGTTCAGAAACAAACTCCTCAGCACAGGCGATCTCAAGTGCCTGCTTCAGTCTCATATCATCCCTGGCTCTTTCCGGATCTGCAAAGCAGACCACATCCCGGATCGTACCGTTCATGAGTGCGTAGCCTTGAGGAACATAAGCAAACAAACGTCGGTATGCGCCAGTCAGATCATGCATTCCGCCGTTTTGATCTTTGTAATAACGCTGACCGCCATCCGGCTGATAAACGCACATCAGGAGTTTCAGAACAGTGGACTTGCCGCATCCGCTGTGCCCTGTAAATGCCGCCATTTCGCCCTTTCGGATCTCCAATGACATATGTTCCAGCACCACCGGCATATCACTCTTGCTAAGCTCGCCAGCGCCATCTGATGCAGGATAATACGTAAAGTCAGCATCTTCCAGGCCAATGGACGAGAGTTCATTTTCATAGAAGTCCGTAAGTTCATCCAGAGGTTTTGCATCTTCGATATTTTCAGCAAAGGCTTCCGCCTCCATCAGACGCTCAGCTGAAGCCAGCATCGCATAATAACGGGGAAGATATCCTGTGATATTGGCAAAAGGCGTCTGGATCTGCGCAATGAGCTGAGTGATCGCAGTCAGTGTTCCGAAACTGATGGTGCCCATCAGAATTCCGTAACCGCACCATCCTACGCCCAGCAGATACATCCCGCTCATCACAGCGCCAAAGCCGATATTTGCAAGATTGGAGAATCGATTACGCTTCATCCGGGCTGTCTGATGCTCATCCATTTTTTGTTCTGTTTCACGCAGTGTCTGTTTCTCTGCAGCAAAGGAATGGATCATCAGAAGATTCCCGATCCGTTCCTGCAAAAACACCCGCAGACGTCCATCCGATTCCTGGATCCGCTTATGAAGCATTTTGAGCCTCCTGCGGAAAAGCCAGGTAAACAGCACCAGCACAATGCCACCGGGAATCAGGATCGCCGCAAAAACCGGTTCAAGCACTATGATCATGACAAGCGCACTGATGAGCTTTACTACCATACCGGCAAGTCCGGGCAGAATATCCACATAGGCGTCTGCAACGACCTTGGCATCACTCGTCAGACGGTTGAGCCATTCTCCGGAATGGACAGCACTGACCCGCAGGAAATCACGGTGCAGCAGTGTATCCATCAGACGTCCCTTGAAGATGTTTTCAAATGTTGACTTGGAAAGCTCTGTCAGCCAGCGGATCACTGCCCGCAGTGCAAGCTGAACGAGTACAAGACATATCAGAAGC
>DMBB01000273.1 GCA_003446295.1 Erysipelotrichaceae bacterium | reverse complement strand
ATGCAACGCAGTCACAGCATCTGCCATGACGAGGGCATCCGGTGTTCGGGCATGTGCAGGGATGATTGTTTGAACATGGTCTTGATTCACTCATATTGATAAACTCTCCTGATACAATCGTAAACGCTGAACTGCCGGTTAGAAAAGTCAAACCTGACACAGGAGTGTTTGCAGTCAGTAAAAAACCACCGGCTCATCAAAAGCCGGTGGATATGATGAATCAGTCAGTAATTTCTACAAGCTCATGTCCTGCGACAGAGAATCCCTGGTTGACTTCAAATGAAGTTGCGTACCAGTCGCCTGTCTGCGGATTGTAGCGCATATTTGATGCGATCACGGATTTGTTGTTGATCGGAGCATTGTCACTCAGACGCGTTCCGTCATTTTCCGCTTCAGCCAGGATCCTTACAGTATAGTAACCGTTTGTATCCGCGGCAGGGGAAAGTTCATATGTCGTTCTGTCTGTAGAGAACTTGCGGTTGGTGAAGGAGTATCCGCGGTTGACTGCCACACGGTTCTGCAGGGCAGTACGGATGCTTTCATCGATATGTTCCACAGAACTCATATCACCGTTGTTGGAACCGTTCAGGTAAGCCGTATACAGCTGCTTGAAGTTGCGGGAGATCGTCTTGAAGTAATCAGGATCTTCTTCAACTACAACTTCCGGAGTGGGTTCCGGTGTATTCTCGGGTTCCGCAGAAGCAGTTGCTTCAGCAGGCAGTGTCTCTGCAGCGGGCGTCGGCGTGGATACCGGTTTGTCGGAACCATTGCGGTCTTTCAGGAAGAAGAACCACAGCGCTCCGGCAAGAAGTGCCAGCAGCAGTAATGCCAGCAGAGCGATCCACAGTTTTCCGCCCTTCTTGTCGCCATCATCTTCCGGTACAGGCGGCTCGGATTTATCAAGATCATTGAATTCGATCTCACGCTTTGCGGGTTTCTTCGGAATGTTGAGGTCAACAGCCTTCTCAGGTGTCGGAGCAGGCTCCGGCTTTCTGACTGGTGTTTCGTCTTTCTCAACAGGTTTGAAGATCACTGTCTGGCCTTCATCGACCAGTTTCTTTTCTGCCTTCTCTTCTTCACGGAAGAGGTTCGTATAGATCTCGGTCGTCTGCGGATCAACATTTGCAGGAGCTTTGCTGAGAATGAACGGAACGTCCAGCTCTTCTGTTTCTGCTTCCTCATCGAGAGGATTTGCAAAATCCGATCCTTCCGGCTCATCCGGGTTGAGTCCAGCCAGTCTTAATGCTGTCTGTGTATTTTCATCATCGTTCCGTGTCTGCCTCAGAATGAACGGCACATCATAGCTGCTGTCTGCAGGTCTGCTGTCACGGGTATAGTTGCCGTCAAGAACATCTTCCTCATCTGTGGTGCTGTCATCTGCCAGCAGTGTTTTCAGAACATTGTGCAGGTCACCCAGAGCGTCATATTCACTCGTTTCTTCTTTCAGGTTCTCTTCTGAGATATCTTCGATCACGGGCAGATCTTCCATTGTGATCGTATGATCCGTGTCTCTCTGAACAAACGGAATATTGAAGCTGTCAGGTACATCTTCCTCAGCCGGTTCTTTCTCTGCTGAGAGGAACGTTTCTGCAGGTGCTTCTTCAGGCTGTGCTTCCTCAGCGGGTGCTGCCGGAATCACTTCCGGTTCAGGTGTTTCCTCGGCAGGCACTGCCGGGATGACCGGTTCCGGTTTTTCCTCTTTCGGAGCAGCAGGGTTCATGGCAGGAATCGATGAAGTGAAGAAGAGGGGGATGCTGGAAGAAGCAGCGATCTTCTCTTCCGGTTCATCATTGTCATCACCCAGATCCAGGAATGAAAGCAGATCATCGTCGGATGTCTCTTCCTGAATCAGCTCAGGCACGACAGGTTCCGCCGGTTTTTCCTCTGCGGGTTTCTCGGGAACAGCCGGTGTTTCTTTCGGAAGGTTTTCTTCTTTGATCACAGGGAAGATCCCGGTGTCAACAAGTTTTGCCGTACGCATAACGGGTACGGGAGGGATCGAACGGTCATTGATATTGAAGATCAGTGTCTCGCCCAGTTTATCATCGTCCTGACGCTCTGTCGGCACAGGTCTTCCGCAGCGGGGGCAGAAGATCATGTCAGCTTCCAGATCGCGTCCGCAGTAAATGCATTTCTTGGTTTCTGTCATATCGTGTTAGTCTCCCGGAAAAATTCTAATCCATCTTTAATTATATAGCAAACACCAAAGATATTCCTTCAGGAAATGATGCCCGGTATGCGTGCCCGCGCAAAAAAGATAATCGTTACAATTTGTCAATCAGCCGCTGCAGGAAACCTTTCTTTTTCTGTTTGACATGTTCTGTCCCGGCAGGCGTATAGTCCATCCTGACTGCTTCGATCTTTTCCGGCGTCACTGTTACGAGCATGTAGCTTTTCCCTGAGTAATCACGGGAATAAGCCAGGGATCCCGGGTTCAGCATTCTGACGCCGTCTTCAATGAAATCCTGACAGATATGCATATGTCCGAAGAATACCGTATCGCACCGGTTTGCCTTCGCATGTTTTGCCATCAGATCATAATGATAATAGATGAGAATATCCAGATGACCATGACAAAGGTAGATCCTGTGTCCGAGCACTTCTATGATGCGCCAGTCAGGAACATTGTTTCCAAGATAGAAATCATGATTGCCGCGGACAAACAGAAAACCTTCCATGTCTGCTTCACGCAGTTCACTGTCTCCGCAGTGCACGAACAGATCCGCTTCAGGATGATGTTCCCGTACATAACGAAGAGATGCTGTATCCATATGGCTGTCACTGCAGAGCACGATGATAAAAGGCTTTCCGGGATCTGCTTCAATATGTGTTTCCGGTATTCTGATCATGGTCTGTCTCCGCGTTCATTATGACATGATGAATCAAAAAAAGTTCTTCAATCTGCACATGTGCAGACCGAAGAACCTGACATACAGGATTTACGGCAAATCATCAGATGATCACTTCAGTTTTCTGACAAGTTCTGCAAGGCTCTCATCTTTGCAGTCACGGAAGAAATATTCGTCGAAATGCTCTCCTGCAAATGAACCTTTTACAAGCTCCGGATCCAGGTCGCAGAGAATATCTGCCAGCGGACGGAATGCAGCAGCACGTACGCCGTCAAGGATCTTCTTGTTCCGCTGTTCCGGTACAACGCGCTCTTTCGGATAGCCTCCGCCGAACGGTTCACTGAACAGTTTTTCAAAGATGTATTCCAGATTCAATTCACCGCCCCAGCCGAATCCGAGTGCGAACGGGATCGAAATTGCGTTGCCGTCGTTGATCTGAGCGAATGTATATGCGTCAAGCGGGTGTTCGATGTGTCCGCAGATCACGCCCGGGAAGGAGTTCAGTGCAAGCATTGCGCCTTCACCTGTTCCGCATCCGGTCACAACAAAGTCAGCAGCACCGGAATTCAGAAGCACAGCTTCCAGAATGCCGTTCTGCACATAAGTCAGCGGTGCCGGATCATCGGCTGAGTACATACCGTAGTTGACGACTTCATATCCTTTCTGTTCTGCGACTTTGCGCAGAGCTGTTTCGATCAGACTGTTTTCGTAGCCTGTGAATTTTCATTGATCAATGCAATCTTCAAAATAGCAAGTCCTCCTAGTACCTTTATTATAAAGAAGAATTTCTGCCGGGGTGCAATATTCACATCTTCATCAAAAGTATTATGATCTGACATGAAAAAACAGCCGTTTTTTCTGCCTGTACAGATTATAATCCCGCAGTAAATGCTGTTTGACCGGGGCGGTTACGTTGTATAATGAGAAAAACGGGCAGGTGGCGTGATATGGATAAAAAATACAAGTGGAAACTATGGACTGTACTGATCTTATCGATACTGATCATGATCGGTCTCGGGTACCTTCATTATCTGAGAAAAGGGACTCAGCCCGTCGCTGTTACTACACCGACTCCTGCGGCAACGCTGGCTCCTTCAGGCTGCCCGACATGCCCGGCGGATGTCGTGATCACGAATGAACCGTCATCGACTCCGGAATCCGTACAGACGCCGACTCCGGAAATAACGACACCGGAACCGACGCAGGAACCTGCGGCACCGGCAGTGGATATTGATTCGGATGACAGTATCAACAAGCTGGTCAACATTTCTTATCCGGTCGATCCGGGTTATGTGCCGAAAGATCTGAGAGTCGTCAATATCCCGAGCAGTGAATCCGAATATCTGCGTGAAGAAGCTGCCAATGCGCTGGAACAGATGTACAAGGCAGCCTGTGACAACCAGGTATACCTGAGGATCGTTGATGGATACCGTTCCTACTCTGAACAGCTGTCACTGTACAACTATTACGAACGCGTGCACGGCAAGGCATATACGGAATACGTGGACGACCATCCCGGCGCAAGTGAGCACCAGCTTGGTCTGGCTGTTGACCTTGGCTGGTACAACGGAAACTGCCAGCTGAATCCATGCATTGCGACATATCCGCAGTACCAGTGGCTGCTGGACAATTCCTATAAGTACGGATGGATTGCAAGATATCCGGACAAGAAATCAGATGTTACCCATATTACATACTCACCGTGGCATTTCCGCTATGTCGGTTCTGAAGAAGCAGCGAAGATCCATGATTCAGGTCTGACAATGGAGGAATACTACAATCGTCCGGTCAAAGCAAATTGATCGGCAGTATCTGACAATTAAGCAGAAAAAACACGAGAAACTGCAGAGGTGCTTGTTTCCCGTGTTTTGTTTTTGTTCTTATAAGAGAGGAATATTGTACTGCTCGGCAAGCTCGTACATCCGTTTCGGCCATACAGATGCCTGTACCTCACCGACATGCGCCTTGTTCAGCAGCAGCATGCACAGCCTTGACTGTCCGATGCCTCCGCCGATCGTATAAGGCAGCTCCTTGTTGAGGATCATCTGATGGTACGGAAGCTTCAGCCTTCCTTCGCAATGGGAAGCTCTGCACTGCGTGACGATGGATTCTTCATCAACACGAATGCCCATGCTGGAGATCTCAAGTGCCATATTCAGTGAAGGCAGCCAGTAGAGCAGGTCGCCGTTCAGATTCCAGTCATCATAGTCGGGCGCTCTGCCGTCATGCGGTCTGCCGCTGGACAGCGGCCAGCCGATCTGTTTGATGAAGACGCAGCGCTTGTCTTTTGTGATCAGATCTTCACGCTCTTTCGGCGTCTTGCCCGGCCACAGCTCCTCAAGTTCTTTGCTGGTGACGAATGTGACAGTATCTTCTACATGGCATACAGCCTGGGGATATTTGTACCAGATCTCATGTTCCATATGCTTGATGATCCTGACGATCTCCCTGACTGTGCTTTCCAGCGTCTCATCCGTGCGTTCTTCTTTGGCGATGACGCGTTCCCAGTCCCACTGGTCAACATAGATGGAATGCAGATTATCAAGGATCTCATCTCTGCGGATCGCGTTCATGTTTGTATAGAGCCCTTCATGCATGCCGAATCCGTATTTCTGCAGAGCGGCTCTTTTCCACTTGGCAAGGGAATGAACGACCTCGATCCTTTCATCCGGCATCTCCTGCATGTCAAAACTGACAGGACGTTCAAATCCGTTCAGGTTATCGTTCAGGCCTGAGCTCTTCGGCACGAACATCGGCGCGCTGATACGCGACAGATTCATTTCTCTGCCGAATTCTTTCTGGAAAGTATCTCTTAAATACTTTATGGCTTCCTGCGTTTCACGGACGGTCAGCACAGGACTGTAATTTTCCGGTACGATGAATTTCATACTGATTTCTCCAATACTGAGCCATTTTATCACTAACGGGAAGAAAGGAAAACCGGAAAACAGCATCCGCATCCCTTTTGTTTCAGAAGAACATTCCATATTCTGAAAACTTCAACTATAATCGGTATGTTGTAAAAAAAGGAGCAGGATCAATGTCTGAAACAAGGGGAATGCTGTTTACGGAAGGTCCGATCACCGGACCTCTGATACGTTTTGCGATGCCGATGCTGGCTGCGTCTTTTCTGCAGTCCATGTACGGCGCTGTGGACCTGATGGTCGTAGGCAGGTTTGCCGGCACTGCAGATGTGTCAGCTGTTTCCACGGGCTCGCAGGTCATGATGACAGTGACCAGTATCTTCATGGGCCTTGCGATGGGCATGACGATACTGCTCGGTCAGAAGATCGGAGAAGGAAACGCAAAGGAAGGCGGACGCATCATCGGCGCAGGCATTGCCTTGTTTGCGGTCATCGGCGTGACTGCTTCCGTCCTGCTCGGGATCAGTGCTCCATCCCTGGCTTCACTGATGAACGCGCCTGCTGAATCGTTCACGCGGGCTGCGCAGTATATACGGATCTGCGGCATCGGTTCCCTGGCGATCATTGCGTACAACACCTTAGGTGCAGTATTTCGGGGGATCGGGGATTCCAGAACGCCGTTCATGTCAGTGACGATCGCCTGCATCTGCAATATTGTCGGAGATCTTTTGTTTGTAGCGGTGCTTGGCATGGGGACTGCCGGGGCAGCCCTGGCAACAGTCATGGCTCAGCTGATCAGTGTCGCGGTCTCACTGTTTCTGATCAGCAGGATGCAGCTGCCGTTTACGTTCTCGCTCAGCGATATCGGCTGGCACCGTACGCAGATCAGAAGGATCCTTGGACTGGGGTTCCCGATCGCGCTGCAGGACTTTATGGTCAGCATCTCATTCATGGTTATTCTTGCCATCGTCAATTCACTCGGCCTGATCGTTTCCGCCGGAGTCGGCGTAGCGGAAAAGGTATGCGGCTTTGTCATGCTGGTGCCTTCGGCATTCTCGCAGGCTGTTTCGGCGTTTGCCTCGCAGAACAAAGGTGCAGGCAAATATGACCGTGCGGTCAGAGGCATGCTGTGTGCAGTCGGGATCTGCTTTGCGTTCAGCGTGGTGATCAGCTGGTTCGTCTTCTTCCATGGCACCATACCGGCATCCATGTTTGCATCGGATCCGGAAGTCATCCTTGCGGCAGCCGAATACCTGAAGGCCTATGCGATCGATGTGCTTTTGACATCGCTGTTCTTCAATATGACAGGATTCTTCAACGGGATCGGCAAAACACGTTTTGTCATGATGCAGGGGATCGCCGGAGCGTTCCTTGTCAGGATACCTGTCTCATATATCATGAGCAGACGGGTCCCTGTTTCGGTTTTCCTGCTTGGCCTGGCAACTCCGGCTTCTTCACTGGTTCAGGTACTGCTATGTGTGCTATACTTTCTGAACATCAAACACAAACAGACGTTTGATATGAAACATTCATGATACAATTGGAGTGATTTTTTTGACCCTGATTGTTTGGGAGGCTTTATGAAGATATTGATTGCCGGATGCGGAAAAGTCGGCGCAACGCTGACAAAACTGCTGACATCCGAAGGACATGAAATAACTCTGATCGACCGGAATCCGGAAATACTGGAATCGATCATGGAACGATATGATGTCATGGGCGTGCAGGGCAATGCGGCCACCATGGAAAGCCTTGAACAGGCGGGCGTAGAGGATGCTGATCTTCTGATTGCGGCAACAGACATGGACGAGGTCAATCTGCTGTCATGCCTGACTGCGCATGGTCTGAACGAAAAACTCCATACGATCGGCAGGATCCGCAATCCGGAATACAGACGTCAGGCATTTGAGATGCGTTCCGTATTCGGCCTGAACATGGTGATCAATCCTGAACAGGAAGCTGCGTCCAGCATTTCCCGTCTTTTGAAATACCCTGGATTCAGAACGATCGAAACATTTGCCAAAGGCAATGTCGAGATCGTAGAGGTACACGTTACTGCTGATTCCAAGCTGAAGAATGTAGCCCTGAATCAGCTCCAGAATATCATTCACTGCACTGTACTGGTCTGTGCGATCGTCAGGGATGATAAATGCCTGATGCCGGGCGGCCATTTTGTACTGAAAGAAAATGACCATCTGTATATCACAGCGACAACTTCCAATCTTTCCGCGCTTCTGAGATCACTCGGCATGATTACAAAACCGGTCAAAAACGTACTGATCGCAGGCGGCGGAAGGATCTCCTATTATCTTGCAGGCCAGCTGCAGGAAAGCGGCATGGCATGCGAGATCATTGAACAGAGTGCGTCCCGCTGCCAGGAACTGGCACTGCTTCTGCCGGAAGCCAGGATCGTACAGGGTGACGCCAGCAACCAGAACTTCATGGAAACGGAACGGATTGATTCCTATGACGCGCTGGTCATGCTGACGGGACTGGATGAACTGAATATCGTTATGTCGCTCTATGGCAGCGCAAGAGGCGTGAAGCATGTTGTCACAAAAGTCAGCCATGGCGAAAACAATCTGCTGCTGAATGAACTGGAGATCGGAAGCGTCGTTTCACCGAAGGAACTTTCATGCAATACGATCGTTCAGTATGTCAGAGCGATGCAGAACCGTCAGGGTGCCGCAATATCGATCCACAGGATCGCTGACGGTCAGGCAGAAGCGATCGAATTCATGATCGATGAGAACTCAAAGTATATCGGTGAGAAGGTCAAAAACCTGCATCTGAAGAAGAATATCCTGATCTCAAGTATTTCCAGAGGTGAAAACACTGAGATCGCATCGGGCAATTCGTCCTATGAACTGAATGACACAGTTGTCATCATTACCAATCATTCCAACCCGATCCTGCAGTTTAACGACATATTTGAGGCGGAATTCTGATGAACTACAAACAGGTTGGTTATATCATATCGCTGCTTCTGCTGCTGGAAGCCGGCTTCATGGTCGTATGCCTGGGATTCTCCTGCTTTATGGCGGAACAGGCAGCGATCCATGGCTATATCGTATCGATCGCGATCATAGCTGCCGCAGCAGGGATCCTCTACCTGATCTGCCGCGACAGAACAGGCGGATTCTATGCCAAAGAAGGCATGGTGCTGACAGGTCTTGCATGGATCGTCATATCCATGCTCGGAGCGCTTCCGTTCTATATTTCCGGCCAGATCCCGCGCTATGTGGATGCGCTGTTTGAGGTCGTCTCGGGATTCACTACGACGGGGTCCTCGATCCTCTCGAACGTAGAAGGCCTGGATAAAGGCCTGCTGCTCTGGCGAAGCTTCACGCACTGGGTCGGCGGCATGGGCGTGCTGGTATTCCTGATGGCGATCGTCCCGTTAAGCGGCAAGAACGGAGGCTTTACCCTTCATATCCTGAGGGCGGAAAGCCCGGGTCCTTCCGTCGGCAAACTCGTTCCCAAAATGAAGAAAACAGCTTCGATCCTGTATCTGCTGTATATCATCCTGACAGTGCTGAATCTGATCTTCCTGCTGATCGGCGGAATGCCGCTGTTTGATGCGATATGCACAGCATTCGGCACGGCAGGAACCGGAGGCTTCGGCATCAAAAACGATTCACTTGCCGGATACAGTCCGTACCTGCAGACTGTCACAACGGTATTCATGCTGCTGTTCGGCGTGAACTTCAGCTGCTATTACCTGCTGATCCTGAAGAGCTTCAAGGAAGTATTCAGGGATGAAGAACTCAGGCTGTACTGCGTGATCGTATTCAGCAGTATCGCTCTGATCGCATGGAATATCAGAGGGCTGTATGCGAACATCGGGGATGCGATCCATCATTCCGCATTCCAGGTAGCGTCCATCATCTCAACATCCGGCTTTGCAACAGCAAACTTTGATCTGTGGCCGAATTTCTCCAAAGCGATCCTTATGCTGCTGATGATATGCGGCGCCTGTGCCGGAAGCACGGGAGGCGGCATCAAAACGATCCGTCTGCTGCTGCTCTTCAAGACACTGAAGCGCAATGTCCACCAGCAGATCCATCCGAACCGGATCAGTCATATCCGTGTCAACGGAGCAGTGATCGATGAAAAGATCATTACGAATGTCAGCGTTTATCTGATTGCTTATACACTGATTATCATTGCCAGCTTCCTGATCGTATCCCTGGACGGGTTCTCGGTGGAAGCGAACATTACAGCCGTTCTTGCAACATTCAACAACATCGGACCCGGACTGGCGGAAGTCGGACCGACCTGCAACTTCTATGCCTACAGTACGCTTTCCAAGCTCGTCATGATCTTCGGAATGCTGGCAGGCAGACTGGAGATCATGCCGGTCATCGTACTGCTTTCACGTCAGACATGGCGGAAAGTCTGAACAGCATGTATCACATCGATACATGTTTTGTTTTTTACAGGATTTACGCACATTTCTCTGCTAAGATATACGTTGTGAGGTAAACATATGACTGAAAAACCGATCCACACATTTGTGGTACTAGCATATAAAGAATCACCGTATCTGGAACGCGCGATCAGATCGGTACTTGACCAGGAATATCCGAGCCGCGTCATCATCGGTACTTCCACGGACAATGAATACATCAGGGATCTGGCTGCCAAGTATCAGCTTGAAGTTGTCGTCAATCCCGTCAAGAACAGCGGGAATATCGGAGACTTCGACTTTGCCTGGAGCCATGGCGACAATGAACTGGTCACCATTGCCCACCAGGATGATGAATATGAAAGAAGCTATTCCATGAGGGTCGTTGATGCTTATCGTAAGCATCCGGATTCTATCATTATCTTTACCGGATATTACGAGATCCGCGACGGCAAGAAGGTCTTCTCCAACAAATTGCTGAACGTCAAGAAAATGCTGCTGGCACCGCTCCAGGTGCTCGGATCAACACAGTCCAGATT
>DMBB01000073.1 GCA_003446295.1 Erysipelotrichaceae bacterium | reverse complement strand
GGAACAGATTACGAGAAGACCATTACCTATACAACAAAAGAAGGTGAGGAACTTCCTGCAGTTGTAGAACCCGGAACTGTCATCAAGGTCACAGTGACAGGCAGAGGAAACTACACCGGTGAAACATCCGCAACATACCGTATTCTTGATACAGGCAAAGATATCAGTAAAGCTACGTTCAAGATCACTAATAAAGAGTACACAGGTTCACCTGTTACACTGACTGCAGCTGATATCACAGCAACCATCAACAAGACTACAGGACTCGAACTTGATACGCATTATGAGATCGTCAGCTATACGAACAACATCAAGAAGGGTACAGCCAAGGTCACATTCCGCGGTAAGGGTGAATACGGCGGAGAAAAGACAGTATCCTTCAAGATCGGGCAGAGAAGTATCAGTGATTACTGGCAAGGAGTTAAAGATTTCTTCAGTGGTTTATTCTAAGTACATCTAACTAATAAATACAGCTGCTTATCCAATAGGAGGGCAGCTGTATTTTTGAAAGGATTCTATCTCCCAAATCGAAATAGCTGGAAGGGATAACATCTGTCGCTAGGTTCGTTTCTGTCTCAAAAATGATCTGCTTATTTGAGAGAGATACTTAGGAGGTCATTCCGCATTAATAAATCTATGTTTGATCCGTCTCCGCTTTCTTTTCCCGGAGCTTCGCAAGGATAGAAGAGCGGTCTGTTTTCTTTTGCAGGTTCACTGCAATCTCGGTTACATTTTTATCCGTTACAGCATTGGGATAATTTTGCTCAAACTGAATCAACAGAGCACTGACCTCTTTTTCACTGCTTGCTGTCTGTTCGTACAGTTCTTCAAAACGACCATTCACCATGACATTTTCAATAAATGTTTGCGAACTCTCCGGCAGCGACTCCCAACCGCCGTAAAGTTCGGTTACTGCCGTGCGTATCTGATCCATCGAGATTGGTAATCCACGTTTTTCGTGCTCTGCGAGAATTCCCAAAATATCTGATAAGTCACTTTTGTACTGTCTGCCGGAGCGGAGCTTCATAGCAATCAGATACTCTGCTTTGATCGTACGGATAGTCACAACATTAGCATAGGTCTTGTAATACACAGAATACTGAGACAGTTTTTCTGAATAGGAAGCAGTTTTGGTAAAATCCGCGTTCAGCCAGCCATTTGGAAGACCGTAAAGATCGCCGACATGATTGATGGCTTCTTTCATGAGGGATGATGCTTCAATTACAGCATCAATGTCTGTGGTCATATTGCGAAAACCATAGTTGATGAGGACAGAGGCTCCATCGATCAGAATAAGCTCGGCAGGCATCTTCTTTCCCGCTTGCTTCCGGTATTCCTTTGCGACCTCTTTCAAGTAGAGATCGATGTTTTCCTTCGTAAACTCAAACTGCTTTTCAGACAACATTTCTTACCTCGTTTTCAATAATGTTGAATCGTTTGAATTCGGGAATCGCATTCAAGGCAGCTTGCTGCAAAACTGTATCGCTCTTGGAAGCTGCTGACAAAGCCATGATACCGGACGGATAGATTGGCTTTTCCAGTCTGCACCGACGAAGGTCATCATACTCGTCACAAAGAGGAATATCATTCACACGGCTGATGTAATCCAGCATGGCGAGCAGATACAGGCTTTCAGGATACCACTTTCTGTCATAATAGGTGCGGATTTCCCGGCTCTCCAGCGTATCCATAATAAAGTCGATGTCACCCAGTTCCTTGACGCGATGGCAGATTGTACTCTTGAAGTTTTCAAAGCTGCTGCGTTTAAGGAAGCATGGAGCCAAAAGTTCTTCCATAGAAACATCAAGAGCCTGAGCGATACGGTAGATCGTTTCAGCATTGCATTTTTCCAGTTGTACCTTGCCATTGCAAATATCGTTTACCGTAGCATAGGGGACTTTGCTCGTTTTTGCCAGTCGGTATATACTCATGTTCTTTTGTTTCAAAGCGTCTTGTATAGTCATAATCTGTTCACCTGTCTCTATAAATATTATAACGGTATACCGTTATAATTCCAATGATGATCATAGGATCTGTATGCAATTGCTGATTTTTACTGTTGCTTGTATGACTGTTCCTGATGACTAAAGACATGGTGTTCTCAGGTATATAATCTGCATCTCCAGGGTTTACTGCGACCACAAATTCTGACAGGATATTAACCCGGACACTGACAGACTCGTTGATCTGCTGCGGAACTGTTATGTATGAAGAAAGTCTCGCTGAATACTTCAGGCACAATACTTTCCTTGAAATGTATATACGGCAGCAGTTCTGCTTTTTCCATAAAGGTTTTTCCCTCAGTACAGTAATCTTTCGAATAATGGTATGATAAAGAGGATATTTAGAATGAAGTACGGGATACTATGAAACGAATACTGATCATAGCCGCGCTGCTGATCTTCATCAGTGAAGGTACAGGAACAGCGCTGCTGAAAAAACTGAATATTGAGAAGAAGGGACTGGCAGGAGTGCTGGGATTCTCGGTGATACTGGGATTGCTGCAGACGATGTACTATGTACCGCTGATGCTGAACATGTCATTTACCTGGATCATCATACTGACCAGTCTGGTACTGGCAGGGGGACTGCTGGTAACGCTGCTGCATATCAAGGATACGGTCCGTTCGTTCCTGAGCATTGATACGGTGATCATTGCTGTGGCAGCGGCAGTCTTCATGTTCGTGTTCTCAAAGATGTATATTGACCTGGATTATGCGGACAGTACGACATACCTGAACTATATAGCTCTGAACATCAATGCGCCCGAACTGAACATGTACAACCTGGCAGATGGTATGAGAGGGCAGGAATGGAATGTCTACTACCTGTTCCAGGGATACTATCATTTCGGTTCCTATCTCTGCTGGCTGGTGAACCTGCCGTATTACGTGTTAGGTTCCTCTTCCTATGTCAGCAACCTTGTGGTCTCCGTCTGGGGACTCGGTCTTCTGTACAATGTCTTTACGAATATGCTGATCGTAAATGCAGTTAAGCAGATGCGTACAAACAACAGATTCGTACGCATTGCCGTACTGCTGTTCGGCCTGTTCTATGCGAACTTCTTCTACTGGAATATCGCATTTGCCTTCTATGGAAATACATTCAGAAGCCTGTTTGTAATGCTGCTGATCTACATTATCTGGAGATGGCAGAAGGATGATGATGACAATATCAAATGGCTGCTCTGGTTCCCGCTGGCTGCAGGATTTGCATGTTCCTCAAGCTTCCTGTTCATGAGCTTTGCGGTCATGTTTGCTCTGGCAGGGTATCTGGCTGCCATGAAGCGTCCGCATGCGCTCAGTGATATGGCACAGCTGATCATGCCTATGGTCTGCTATATCATCGCATTCCTTTCCCGCGTCATGCCTGCTGCAGCGATCGTGCTGGCTGTCGCTTATGCGGCAGTATTCGCATTCATCCGCATCTCACCGGATCATGGTTTCATTCAGTTCCTGGAAAGACTGTATGCGAAGTATGCAAAGAATCTGTTCTTTATCGGAGTACCTGTCTTATTTGCCGTCGGATCATTCGTGATCCACCTGATCGAAAAGACAGACTTCACATCCTACAGCTACTATTTCTGGAACTGGCGCCAGATGGATATGATGACAGACTACCTGTTCATTCACAGTGAATGGCTCGATGGTCTGATCAATGTGCTCAGATGGGCAGGCGTGCTGCTGTTCATCACGAACCGCAATGACATTGATGAAGAGAAGTGGATGAGAGCATTTGTCATCATGATGGTCGTGTTCTTCCTGAATCCGCTCTGCATGATCCTGCTGCAGAAAACGATCACAGGCATGGTCTTCTACCGCAACTTCATGACGTTATTCAATCCGCTGACAGAAGTACTGTTCCTGGATAAGATCTTCCGGAAATGCTCACGATATCTCGCGGCAGCACCTGTACTGTCCATATGCCTGATCTCAGCAGTACTGCTTGGCAATATCGGTTCCTTCAAACTGGATCCTTCTACAGGTCTGTACTGGGTGTATATCAGAGGGGGACAGACGGTAGACGGCATCTACAAGGTGGATCCGGATGAAATGAACGCATTGAACTTCCTTAAGGAAGAAGTCAAACAGATCGATGACAGACAGCCTGTCGTTGTTTCCCAAAGTGCCGCAACACTGACATACATGCCGGAAGTATACTCGATCTTCGGACCGTGGCATTACCACTATCCGCTGGACAGAGTCAACGACGAGTTCTACCAGATCGCCAGAAAGCATGAAGACTGGCTGGAAGAAGAGGAACCCGATTATACAAAGAGCTGCGAATACCTGCTGCAGTATGATACGGACTATGTCCTGCTGCAGTACTGGCAGAGTGCCGAGCTGGACCAGGCAACAGATGCCTGCAGTACAGCGGTCTATACCGGCAGCAAATACAAAGTCAAAAAGATCGACAAATAAGAGATATAAAGGAGCCGGAAGTGATGAATGACAGAAATCAAGTGATCCGCTATATTCTTGAATCCTGGGCAAGTGAAGAAAATCCATGGAATACCACGGATGAGCTTTTGCAGTGGATCGAACGGACACGTCAGGAAACGACGGTCTCGATCCGCAAGATACCGTATGCCTATGACGGATACTGGCACTATGACAAGAACGAACTCGGTATCGTCAATGATCAGCGGTCATACTTTTCCGTAAAGGGCATCCGTCAGAAGGATGACACAGGCGTCAAAGAACAGCCGATCATCGTACAGGACGGTATCGGATATCTCGGCATCCTTGCAAAGATCATAGACGGACGCATGTATTTCCTTATGCAGGCCAAGATCGAACCGGGCAACATCAATCACTGCCAGCTCTCACCGACCATACAGGCAACACGTTCCAACTTCACAAGAAAGCATGGCGGCAAAGAGCCTGCGTTCTATCAGTATTTCGTCAAGAGACAGAACTGCATCACGATCGCTGATCAGATCCAGTCAGAACAGTCATCCCGCTTCCTTGGAAAGCGCAACCGCAACATGATCCTGCTGGCGCATGATGATGTGGAAGTGCCTTCCACACACAGATGGATGACACTGGGACAGATCAAGAAACTTATGCAGTATGACAATATCGTCAACATGGATACACGCACCGTCATATCATGCATTCCGTTTGTATTCAGTGAGCTGGACGAAGAAACACTGTCTGCCGTCCGGAAACTCTTCCACGAAGAAGCATTCTTCCGTTCCTTCCTGGAGCACTCCTCCGGAGATGCGATCAGAAAGATCTACGGAAAAATGAATGATATCAAGATGACAGGCAACTTTGAACGAGAACTGATCGACCTGCACGCACTGAAGGACTGGAGCTATGACGGATCCGCCTATGCCAGTGAACAGGGTAACTTCCGCATCGTATTCTGTGATATTGAGATCGAAGGCAGAGAAGTCAGATGCTGGTCACAGCCTCTGCTGGAAACAGTAGGCAAGAGTGAATTCGGACTGCCGTATCAGATCGGCAAGGACGGCATCATGCGCTTCCTTGTACAGACAAAGTGCGAGATCGGATGCTTTGACAGGGTAGAGATCGCACCCGGCATCCAGAAAGAACCCCTGGATGAAAGAATCACGGATCCTGTAGACAAGCTGTTCTTTGAGAAACTGGAACGCAAGGAGGACATCCGCTTCAGAGGACTGTTCTCGGAAGAAGGCGGACGCTTCTATCATGAAGAGAACTGGAATACGATCATGGAATTCAAAGAAGGAGAACTGGAAGAACTTCCGGACGGATACTTCTGGGCAGACTTCCGCACACTGAATACACTGATCCAGTTCAATAACTGCCTGAATATTCAATTGCGCAATCTCATCAGTCTGCTGAATATCTGACAGGAGGCACTATGGAATACTTTACACTGAACAACGGACAGACTATGCCGGTGCTGGGACTTGGCACACTGCGTATCTTCGGCAAGGATGCTGAAGACGCCATTGTATGTGCCGTACAGAACGGCTATCGTCATATCGATACAGCCAGCTCCTACCAGAACGAAAAAGCAGTGGGCAGAGGCATCGCAAAATGCGGCGTACCGAGAGAAGAACTGTTTATTACAGTCAAGGTATGGCCGTCGGATTATACACGGGTCAGAACAGCTG
>DMBB01000120.1:2794-13759 GCA_003446295.1 Erysipelotrichaceae bacterium | reverse complement strand
GCATGCGGGGCAGACCATAACCGTGACGTGAACGCGGCGATCAACATCAAGCATGAAGGCTTACGTATATTAGGCCTCTCATAAGCATAATAAAAGACTGACCATACGGTGAGGTTCCATCGGAATCGGTCAGTCTTACAATCTCAAGCCTGCGGAGACAGCTATGTCGGGCATTGCACGCAATGCAGTTATCTGTCGTTGAAGCAGGAAGTGAAATCTGATCGGAAATGTTTTCAATTACAGCCTGTGACAGAGGTTTTCCCGTATCAGGTTTCTGGGTGTCATTTACCTTGTGGATCCTTGTCCTTCGCCTGCACTGTGTATGAGTACGGCTTTCCGGTAGTAGTGCTGTGAGAAGATGCCGCACAATATAAACGGGACGGCGAAGAACAAGATGAGTATGACTGCATTCTGCAGTTCCATGCGGCCTGCCATAACCAGTGACAGCATCAGACTGCCGATATAGATCAGAATGGTAAACAGGACGATTCCGTAAAGACCGGCCACTTCGATCCGTATGATCTTTTCCTGGTCTTCGTGCATGAATCCGATTTGCTCAAGTGCACGGAAGTATTTGAACCGGCTCTGCAGTTCGGTGGAATATCTGAACATGATCGCCAGTGACAGAAGGATGTTCATGACGATATATGACAGCAGTACCAATGTCACTTCCTGGGCTTCCGTTGCTGTGATGAGTACAGACACCAGGAAGATGACCGTGACCAAAAGCAGCAGGATATTCCATTTCAGGATCTGTATATCAGTTCTGATAAAACCGACGCCTGTCAGGATAAACGGATGGTCCGGTTTCTTATGATCGACATAATTTGTCAGCGCCGGGTTGATGACTTTTGTAAGGCAGCCGGATATTCCTGCAATTCCGATGAATGCAGAAATGATCGAGGCGTCCGGATTCCAGAAAAACAGGAATACGGGAATTACAAGCATCAGCACAGCGATGATCTGCGACAGTTTCTGATTGGAATTTCCCATCGGAAGGATCGCAGATGAATCATATTTGATGGATGATTCATTCAGCATTCCTGCCGCCGTATTTCTGTAGGCAAAACCGAGATTCAGGAAGGTTGCCCAGAAGATAACTCCGATCAGGATACCGGAAGTGATGATCACGGCTTTCGGTACGATCGTTACCGTAAATGCTGTCTGTATGATCGTGTGCAGCACCGTATTGATCACAGGTATCAAGGCCAGTGAAGTTATGATGCCGACAGGTATTGCAATTGCCAGCAGGATAAATGTCTGTATCAGAAGATATTCGGCAAGCTGCAGATATGTAGCTCCGCAGACCAGCCTGACAGCTAGATCTCTGGCTTTTGAACGGACATAGAAATCATTTGCGAAGATGATCTCGATAATACAGATCACGATCAGGATCAATGAGACATTCGTAGATATATCCGTGTTGGCGGTATTGACAAAGGTAACACCGACAGCCTCCGACATTGCGATGTTCAGAAACAGAAAGATGAATATCGTTGTCAGTACAAACGTAAGCCAGTAGAAAAATGCTCTTCCGATATCCTTTTTCAAGGATCGTAAAGCATCTCTGAAGATCATTGCTGAAGGATCTCTCTGGATTCAGCCGAGTTGATATCAACGATCATCTTGAAATATTCATCCTGACTGAGATCGCCTTTTTCCAGAATCGATTCGATGTTGCCGTCCTTGATGTAGATCAGACGGGAGGAATAGGAAGTGATCAGAGGGTCATGCGAGACCATAACGATCGTGACGCCGCTGTTTTCATTCAGATCCTGGAAGATCTTCATCAGTTCGGCTGAGTTGACTGAGTCAAGGTTGCCGGTCGGCTCATCGGCTACGATGATGCGCGGATGATTGACCAGTGCTCTGCAGATCGCAGCACGCTGTCTCTGACCGCCTGAGCATTCATTGGGAAATTTATTCAGCAGATGTGAGATCTGCATATGCTGAGCCAGTTCTTCAACACGAGATCTGATCTCACTTTTGTCAACATGCGCAAGCGAGAGGGGCATTGCGATATTTTCAAACATCGTATGTGTATCGAGAAGATTAAAATCCTGGAAAATAAAACCAAGGTTTTCATAGCGGAAATGGCCGATCTGGTTGGCAGACATGGTCTTTACAGATGTACCGTTGATCAGAACAGTACCGCTGGTAGGCATGTCGATCGTTGAAATATTGTTGATGAATGTTGATTTGCCGGATCCGCTGGGTCCCATGATCCCGATGAATTCACCTTCGTATACCTGAAAGTTGATATCATGCAGGGCTTCAAATGCATTCTCAGTTCCATAGTTATATACCTTCTTCAGGTTCTTTGCTTCAAGTACGATTTCAGGCATAACCCCTCCTTGTTATGGTTCAAGTATAAACAAAAACGGAAAAATAAAAAAGAAATATCCAACGTGTTTGCACGATCTTTGCGTATGCGGTAATATGACACGGTAGAGGTGAGTGATATGGCTGAACTTAGGAACTGGTTTCTGTCAACTGTAGACGGCGTGCTGTGCGGACATGGAGATGTTTATTACAGCGAAAAGATCGAAGACGGCAAGTCGATCGTAACGACCGGCGTTCATGAAATCACATATCTGGCAGACAAGTTGGTGATCAAAACCAAGCATTCGGTATACGAACTTCCATATGCATATCATCGTCAGGTGGGAGGAATCGATACAAATGTCATCCCGGTAGAGTATCTGCAGGGGAAACAGGAAGCACTGGATATTTCACGCTGGACGGAAGGCGCAGTCGATGAACGCAGGGAACAGGAAAAAGCCGAAATGGTCACTCTGATCGATCCGGCTGTTCAGAATGCGGCGGTACTGAGGTTCTCACATCAGAGTGCCTATTATTATCTGGCAATGCTGATGAAAAAGGCTAATAACTATATCTACACGGATTCCTATACAGTCAGACCGGGTACATACAAAGACACTGTTCTGATCGACGGAACGATCCCCGGAACGCACTTTGCTTACTATCCGGAATACGGCAGGATCGAATTCTTCTCATGGGATAAAGAATTTGACACGGTTTATCTGGAAAACACCGGAAACGAAGACCTTGAGTTTATCACACCTCTGGGGACGGTTACGGTCAAAGCAGGCGCCTGCAAAGCCATTTCAAAATAGATTCACTATGCCGCAGAAATGCGGCTTTCTGTTTTCTCAAAACATTTCATGTTATTCTTATTAAAAGGCAGGATGCAATATGATATTCAAAGAAGCAATGAGATCACTGAAACATGATAAATCACGAGCATTCTTTTACTGGCTCACATTGATGCTGACGACTACATTTATGTATCTTTATTTCAATATTGCTATGGATGAATCGATCGGTATGTCGCTGGGTGAATCGTCTGATAATATCATCACGATCATAACGCTGATCTCAGTGCTGATCTGCTGTGCCGATATATTCTTTGCCAATGACTACTATGTCAAAAACAAATCCAAGGATCTTGCAGTGAGACTTGTATCCGGAGCCACATATGTTCATATAGCAGGATATCTGCTGATCCAGACCAGTCTGCTGATGCTGCTGGCAATTCCTTCCGGCATCCTGATCGCAAGATTCCTGATGACACCTCTGAACATGATCGTCGCCTCAGTTTTGCCGGGAGGCACGCATATCATAGAACCGGTACCCAGAGGTGAACTGTATACATATGTGATCCTTGCATTTATCGTATGCTGGATCGTTGTTATGAACCTCAGCTTTACATACCTCAACTCAGCAGCTTCTCTGATCAATCAGAGAAATGCTTCAAAAGGTGAGAAGGGGTCCATGTTCTACCTGAAATCAATTCCGAACTGGATGCGCCAGATATTCTGGCTGTTCATGTTCCTTGCACCGGTCTATACATTCTATGCGAACCGCGATTCGATCGTCCTGTTTGCATGCATCGGCATGGTCGGCTTCAACGGAATACTGAGATGGATCATACGTCCGTTCATCACAAGGATGATCTCTGCAGGCAAGTCCGAGCCCAAACGCATCGCTTACCTCGGCTTTATCAGAGAGGACCTGCAGGTTATGAAATTCGCCATGTATCTTCTTCTGGTTTCAGTCATCATCATGGCTTCCATTCTGGTAACCAATCAATCAAACCCTATGGTCAAAGTCATGATCACAATGTCCTATATCTTTCTGAGTGTTCTTCAGGCGATGGCGCTTATGTTCCGCTATTCTACTGAACTCTCCGAGCGGAAACGCCATTTTGCATCTCTGTCCAGAATCGGATATACCATGAAACAGCTGAAAAGCATTACGAGAAAAGAAGTATTCGGATACTACGGATCTGTATTGCTGATTTCTATGATCTACCTTATAAACATTTATATTTCACTTGTATCTGCGGGCACTATGAACACTTCATTTGCCATTGCACTGGTACTCATTGTCGCAATTCCTCTATGCATTTGTGCTATCGGAAGCCTGTTCTATTACAGGGGTATCGTTCTAACGGAAGGAGCACAATCATAACAGACTGAAAGGAGGCTGCTATGACCGATATCAGAAAACTGACACTTCTTCATTCCAACGACCTGCACGGCAGATTTCTGCCGGAGCACAAGGACGGACACGAGATCGGGGGTATCAGCAGACTGAGCGGCTATGTCAGAAAAGTTCGGCGGGAAGAAGAAAACGTCATTTATGCCGTAGCCGGAGACATGTTCAGAGGGTCGATCATTGACTCGGAATATCTCGGTCTGTCTACGATCGAACTGATGAATATCCTGAAACCGGATGTCACTACAGTCGGCAATCATGAAGTAGACTATGGAATTGCCCATCTTCTGTTTCTTGAAAAATGTGCACGATTTCCCATCATCAATGCCAATCTGTACGTCACCATCAGCAACACCAGACTGTTCAAACCATATCTCAATATTGAGACAGGCGGACTGAGGATCCTGTTTATCGGTATCCTGACAGAAGAAGTTCTGGCTGCAGCCAGGACTGAGCGGGTCATAGGAACATACATCGATATAGAAGAGGCGGCCCGTCAGGTCAGCATTATCTGTGACAACTACCGCACCAGCGATACCGATC
Source organism: Erysipelotrichaceae bacterium (assembly GCA_003446295.1). Next base: position 8,695 of record DMBB01000120.1, on the reverse strand, counting down.
TGACTGTACTGCTGACACATATCGGAATTGAAAAAGATCGTGAACTGGCAAAACTGCTTGATCAGGGATGCGGTGTCGATCTGATCATCGGCGGACACTCCCATACGTTTATGGACAACATGGAAGTTGTAAACAACATTCCCATCGTCCAGGCAGGCTGGGGAACAGGTCTGATCGGAAGATTTGATCTTGAATATGACAAAGATGCCCGTAAACTTACCCGCTGTGACTGGGAGGCAGTTCATATTGATGAAACAACCTGCCGCAAGGACAGGCTGATGGACGACATGATCGCAACATACCAATCCGCAACTGACGCAAAGTACAAACGGCTGATCACAAGGTTTGCCAGACCTCTGCATCATCCATCCAGAACCCAGGAAACCGAAATGGGGAACCTGTATTCTGATATCATGCAGGATGACAGCTCGTTCGACATCATGATGTTCGGCTCCGGTTCGATCCGGAAAGAAGTCATGGGTCCCATCGTGGAATACCAGGATATGCTGGAAAACACACCGTATGATGACAAATTATGGATGCTGAAAGTGACCGGTGCCCAGTTCAGGAGAATGATACAGTTTATTTTCCGTGACGAAGCATGGGAAGGGCATACGGAATTCTATCAGTATTCCAAAGGAGTACGGATCGTTTACCGGAAATCGACTCATACGATTGAAGAACTAAGCTTCCATGGAGAACCTTTTGAAGACGACAGGTTCTATCTCATCGCACTGCAGAATTATCACTACAATAACTTTGACCAGTTTTTCAATGTCCCGCTTGAAGAAGTTAAAGCAAATATGCGCCCGCGCGTTGTTGCTACTTCAGTCAACAATATCATTGAAGAATACCTGTCAGTTCATCAGGGACTGAATGCAAGAATTGAAGGAAGGATCGTCATTCTGGAATAGGAGAAATTTATGAAGTATCAGAATCTCGGAAAAACAGACATTAAAGTATCACGTATATCGTTTGGTGCATGGGGCCTGGGCGGAGGCAAAGTCTGGAGTGACATGTCACTGGATGTCAAGGAAATCAGTGACCTTCTTGATTATGCATCAGATCTTGGTATCAATTACATAGATACAGCACCTGTATACGGTATCGGCACAAGTGAAACGATCCTTGGCAAGGCATTGAAGGGAAGAAGAGACCGCTTCATTGTACAGACCAAATGTTCATTGAACTGGCGCAATGAAGGCGGAGAATTCGAATACATCAGGGATGGATATACCGTAATGAAAGACCATCACGCATCTGCGATCCGCAAGGATGTAGAAGATTCCCTGATGAGAATGGACCTGGACTGCATTGACTCCATGGTCGTGCACCGTATGTCTTCCGTTGTCAGTCCTGAAGAAACGATGAATGAACTTCAGGAACTGATCAAAGAAGGAAAGATCCGCACAGTCTTTCTCTCCAACAGTACGCCTGATGATCTGAAGGAATACTCCAAGTACGGACTTGTTGCAGGCGTACAGGAGAAATTCAGCCTGTTGTCACAGAAGCAGCGCAGATATTTCGATGCATGCAAAGAATACGGCACAATGTTTCAGGCATATGGTGTCCTTGAGGAAGGCGGCCTGACTTCACGCAAGATCGTCGCGACCCAGTGGCCTGAAGAAGATGTACGTTCCACACGCATCTGGAGCAAAGAACCGATGCGCAGTGCAGTTCTTGAACTGTTTGATAATCTGGAACCTCTGTGTGAAAAATACGGCTGCTCAATGGCAAATCTGGTTCAGGCATGGACATTAACGCAGTATGAGAATCTCAATCTGCTGACAGGTTTCCGCCGCAGGCAGACAATGGCTGACACAGTGAAAGTGCTGGATCTGAAAGTTGAAGACGCAGATCTTGCCCTGATCACAGAAGCAGCTGAAAAAACACAGAAGTGATCGTGTATATCAGAACATGAAGAGCCCATGGTCCTTCATGTTTTTTTTTGCTTTTTTGCTTTTTTGCTTTTCAACATGCGTTACAATAGTTAATGTCAAAGAGGTGCAATATGAAGAAAATATTGTTGATCGGCGGCACAGGCACGATCTCTGCGCCTGTAGCACATTTATTGTCGGAAAACCCTGATATTGAGCTTTATATGCTCACCAGAGGAAAACGTTCCGATGCGCTCGGCAGTCATGTTCACAGACTGATTGGGGACGCAAATGATGAAGAAGGACTGAAAAAACTCCTGGAAGGATATTCTTTTGATACGGTCATCAACTTCATTCTGTTTCAGAAAGCACAGGCTGAAATGATGGTGCGCCTGTTTGCCGGAAAAGTATCGCAGTTTATTTTCATCAGCACCAATGTTGCACTGAATCACGACACATCCGTCAATGTGAATGAATCACTGCCTTTAGGCAATGAATATTCTTCATATGGCGCAGCCAAAGCAGAATGCGAAGCATACTTTATGCAGGAATACCGTGAGCATGGATTTCCGGTAACGATCGTGCGTCCTACACAGACGTACTCAGATCACAGGCTCCCGCTCAGTGTCAAACCCGGCGGATACTGGCCGGTTATTTCCAGAATCCTGCGTGATAAAGAAGTGATCGTCCATGGCGATGGTGAAGGCGTATGGGCAGGCACACACGCCGATGATTTTGCACGTAACTTTATCGGGCTGGTCGGCAACGAAAAAACTGTCGGAGAAGCATACCTGATCGTCAACCCGGAACCCTATACATGGAACAACCTGTATCGCGCACTGGGTGAGGCAATGGGAAAGGAAGTGCATATCGTCCATATCCCGACACAGATGCTTGCATTATCAAAAAAGTACCGCTTTGATCAGTCGATCAGAGGGGATAAGTACTATTCGAATATCTTTGATCTGTCAAAGCTTGAGCGTGTGATCGGCAGGGCAGAATTCAAGATCTCCATGAAGGAGGGAATACGGATGTATCTTGCATATATGGATGAACATCCGGAACTCAAGAAGGAAGACCCAGAGTTTGACGCATGGTGTGACCATGTGATCGATACATACCGCAGATGCATTGAACAATTTGGAAATGAGGATGGAATATGATTTACACTTTGACTTTGAATCCGGCTGTTGACTATTATATGGAAACAGCAGGCGAACTGAAACAGAACAACGTCAACAGAGGCAAAAACGAACGTTTCAAAGCGGCCGGCAAAGGCCTGAATGCGTCAAGAGATCTCAGTATCATGTCCATTCCATCTTATGCAGTGGCAGTACTGGCAGGATTCACAGGTGCTTATATTCAGGATTCATTCAAAGACTATCCTTTTATACGTCTGGTACCGGTCAAGGCACACGGCAACAACCGTGTGAATCTCAAGATGTATTCCGAGGGAGAATTAACGGAAGTCAACGGTGAAGGACCCTATGCAGATGAATTCATCCGCAATGATATCCTGCGTGCGTTTGAAGAAACATCAAAAGATGATACTGTCCTGATCTGCGGCTCTCTGATCCGGGGATTCAATGCCATGCTTGTGCAGGAACTGTGTGAAGAACTGCATGAACGCGGAACGACTGTTGTGCTCGATTCTGTACAGCTTTCTCTGCAGCAGCTTTGCGACTGCAGACCGCAGCTGGTCAGACTGACTGAAAAGGAACTCGGCGCACTGCTGAATATGGATGTCACTGCGGAAAATGCCAAGGAAGCACTCGTGAAAATACGTGAAACAGGGCTGACGAATATCCTGCTGACGATCGACAGCAACGATGCTGCACTGATGATAGGGGAACAGATGTATTGTCTCAGCCATCCTAAATGCCGTCCGGTCAATAAAGTCGGCGCAGGCGATGCGCTTCTTGCGGCATATATCGGCAAGCGGACACAAGGCGTAGAACCTGCAGACGCACTCAGATGGGCTGGGGCCATGGCGAATGCAGTCGCTTCAACAATGGATGAAACAACACTTGATGAGGTCATGAACAGATTTGATGAAACAAAAGTGATCAGCATCGCATAACAAAACCGGAGGTGAAGTATGACATATCAGAGAGAAGGACTTGAAGATCTCATTGAAAGAATGGAGTCTTATCTGAATGAGAAGAAATATGTACTAGCAAGGGAAACAATCGTTGAACTTGAACCAATCGATATTGCGTACATCATGGAAACACTTCCGGAAGATACGATCCCGATCGTGTTCCGTCTGCTTCCGAAAGAACTGGCTGCCGAAGTATTTGTCGAACTTGAAAATGACTCTCAGGAGAAACTGATCAAAGGCTTCTCAAAAGCCGAACTGAAAGAAGTCCTCGATGAACTGTATCTGGACGATGCCGTAGATATTATTGAAGAAATGCCTGCAAATGTTGTGAAGCGCATTCTTTCAACGGCTGATCCGGAAACAAGAAGAGATATCAACAACATCCTGCAGTATCCTGAAGACTCAACCGGCTCGATCATGACGACCGAGTATATCGATCTCAAGAGCACGATGACAGTGGAGGATGCATTGAAAAAGATCCGCCGTGTCGGACAGGATATGGAAACGATCAACGTCATGTATGTCGTTGATGCGGACAGACATCTGCTGGGCTTTGTTTCGATCCGTACAGTGCTCCTGTCAGATGAAAATGACACGCTGGAAGAGATCATGGACACAGGCGTCATCTCCGCATCTACTCTGGATGACCAGGAAATGACAGCGCGCAAATTCGAAAAATACGACTTCCTGACAATGCCCGTCGTTGATAAAGAGAACCGTCTTGTCGGTATCGTTACGATCGACGATGCTCTCGACGTCCTGGTTGAAGAAACGACCGAAGATATCGAACGTATGGCAGCTATCTCGCCATCCTACAAGCCTTATCTCAACACAAGCGTCATGGAAACCGTCAAGTCACGTATTCCCTGGCTGCTGCTGCTGATGGTATCGGCTACATTTACCGGACAGATCATCTCGTCGTTTGAAGATGCGCTTGCATCAGTCACGATCCTGACAGCATACATTCCGATGCTGATGGATACAGGCGGAAACTCCGGCTCACAGGCCAGCGTTACGATCATCCGCGGTATTTCACTGGATGAGATCTCTATGAAAGACATCGGAAAGGTCATCTGGAAGGAGATGCGTGTTGCTGTCATTGTCGGCGCGATCCTTGCCGCATGCAACTTTGGAAAATTAATGCTGGTCGACCGGCTTCTGTTCCATAACCCGATCACAGTATCAGTCGCTCTTGTCATCTGTCTGACACTGGTCTTCACTGTATTTGCCGCAAAACTGGTCGGATGCACACTGCCGATCTTTGCAAAAGGACTTGGATTTGACCCTGCAGTCATGGCATCACCGTTCATCACAACGATCGTCGATGCGATCTCACTGCTGATCTATTTCGAATTTGCAACAACACTGCTGCATATCTAGACAGGAATATTCAGATCAATATCTTCCAGGGATACGCCTTGTACAGGGTGTATCCTTTTTTCGGCGGTCATAAAAAATCCTTTTATGAATTATAAAATGATTGCTGTTTACAATAGTTGCAAACGGCAATAGAATATTCATGTTCAAATGGGGGAGATATATGAAAAAAGTAACAATTATCAAAGACCCCGGTTTTTACCGGAGAGTATTGGTGATCATGCTGCCGGTCGCGATCCAGCAGGCGATCAATATGGGCGTTAATATGCTGGATACGATGATGCTCGGTTCATTCGGAGAAATGCAGCTGAGCGCATCAAGCCTGGCCAATCAGTACTATAACTTCTTTACGATTTTCTGCATGGGAATCATCGGCGGCTCAAGCGTTCTTTCCGCACAGTATTGGGGTGCCGGAAACAAAGAAAAGGCAAGGGAAACCTTCAACATGGCACTCAGGCTTGCAGCAGGTGTCAGTCTGTTCTTTGCTTTGCTGACATGGATCTTCCCGCGGCAGATCATGACGATCTATACAAGCGAGCCCGAGGT
>DMBB01000120.1:0-2629 GCA_003446295.1 Erysipelotrichaceae bacterium | reverse complement strand
CTGGGCCTGTATGTATCGATCGTATCGTTCTTCGTCAATCTCTTCTTCAACTGGGTGTTCATCTTTGGTAAATTGGGTGCTCCCAGAATGGAGATCGCTGGTGCTGCGCTTGGCACACTGCTGGCAAGACTTTCAGAATTTGCAGTCACATTCTGGTATATCCTGCACAAAGACCAGACACTTGGACTTCGCCTGAGAGATCTCAAGCATAATCCCTCCGGAGAGTTCTTTGCGAACTACTTCCGTCTTGGAGCTCCGGTACTTCTGTCTGACGGAATGCTGGGACTCGGCAACAATGTCGTATCGGTCGTTCTTGGACATATGGGTTCTGCAGTTGTTGCCGCAAATGCCATCTGCATGGTCATTGAACGTCTCTGTACTGTTATCATTCAGGGCGTCTCCAACGCTTCCGGCATCATTGTCGGTCAGACGATCGGTGCAGGAGATAAAGAGAAAGCTCTGCAGCAGGGTGAAACATTCTATCTGCTTTCCATTATCATGGGTGCTTTTGCAGCTTTGATGGTCGGAATATTCGGACCGCTGTCCATGAAAATGTATAGTCTGACACCTGATACAGTTGTCATTACAAAACAGCTGATGATGTCGCATGTATTTATCGTATTCTTCCAGTGCATCCAGTCTGTCATGACCAAAGGCGTACTGAGAGGCGGCGGAGATACAAAGTTCCTGATGAAAGCAGATATCCTGTTCCTCTGGGTCGTATCGATTCCCGCCGGCGCACTTGCAGGTCTGATACTGCACTGGCCGGCATGGCTGACCATGATCTGCCTGAAACTGGATCTGATCATCAAGAGCATCTGGTGCATCAACCGTCTGCTGAGCGGAAAATGGATCCACGAAGTAAATAAAAAAGCGGCTTAAAGGGACCAAAATCGTTTATGATTATTTCAGGAGGAATCAACTATGGACTTGAGAAAAACCGATCCGGAATTAATGAGTATCATCGATCATTTCGCATTCGATGAAGTAGTATACGAAGAAGGATTTACCCTGAATACAGAAAACAGATACCTGTGCATTCTGGCAGCACTGCTTGGATGCCAGGGAATCGATGAGTTTAAAAATGTCCTGCCGCGTGCCCTGAATGATGGTGTATCCGCGATTGCCATCCGTGAAGTCGTTTACCAGGCGATTGATTACCTGGGAATGGGAAGAGTCTGTCCGTTTGTACCTGCAATGAATGAGATCTTCCTGGCGCACGGATATGAGCTTCCGCTGGAAAATCAGTCTACTACCACACCTGAAACAAGACTTCAGGCAGGCGAAGACCTGCAGGTAATACTGTTCGGGCCTCAGATGAAAGGAAGATATAAAACAAGTCATATTTCCAAATGGCTTGCGGATAACTGCTTCGGAGATTATTACACAAGAACAGGCCTTGAACTGAAGCAGCGTGAAATGATCACATTCTGCTATCTTGCTGCCCAAGGCGGCGTTGAACCTCAGCTGACAGCCCATGCACAGGCTAACCTGAAAAACGGCAATGATCATGCGTTTATGATGAGCGTGATCTCCCAGATGATGCCATATATCGGCTATCCCCGCACGCTGAATGCTGTAACAGCACTCAACAATGCAGCCGAGTCGCTCAAATAACTCAAACCAAACATAAAGCCGCAGGATCACAAAGCTCCTGCGGTTTATTTGGGCTTTTTTAACCGTTTTCAGCAGTCAAAATCAAATGCGTATCTGCCGGATACTTTCGGAACAATGATGTTGTCCTTAACATCAACATGAAGCGGATGGCCGGCATAGAAAGCAAGGGCATCACGGTCAGTGTGAACGGATTCCAGCATAATGTCCGTATTGGAAGATGCCAGACCGTCTGTATAGACATGAATATCGGTAAGTCCCTCGATCCTGCCTTTCAGACCCTCAAGTCCTTCTTTGATCTCTTTTTTTGCTGTTTCTTTTTCTTCAGCGCTTAAGCTGTCCTTCAATTTCCAAAGAATGATATGTTTTACCATGTTTACATCTCCTTAAGTCAGTTCTATTTTATACGATTCTGCCATCAAACTGTAGATATGCAGTGACGAAGTTTATGATTTTATTGTGCTGTACCATATCAGGTACACCGCATTTCTCACCGTGTCATATGATCATGACGGAGGTGATCAATATGGCACTGCATTTCAACAGTTCAGTTCCTGCCAGTCAGATCTGGCTTCAGTCAATCGATCCGTTTAAGCTCAGCGATTATGATCTCACACCCGAAGAGTGTGTTTGTATGTTAGACTGCATGGTGAAAGAAAGGACAGTCCCAGACTGCATGAGCCGCACGGGTCTTCGTGCGGATACAGTGTTATACTGGTACAGGCAGTCGGAACATATCAGACAGCTTCAGGAGGAAAGACATGGCATATCAGGCACCGAAGGATCCGGGGAAATCAAGACTGATACTGAAAACAATTGATCGTACACTGGCCGCGTCTTCCCTCAGCAAGGAGCAGAAGGCAGCGATCCGGTCAGGCTATCTGTGGCATGATCCGGCAGAGCGTACAGCAGTCTACGCCCGTCTGGATCCGCGGATCGTATCATTGTGGTATCACAAACTCAGCATTCAGATCGCTGACGCCATGCATTCAGTATCGTGACAGACGATCAGATC